>NZ_BCQR01000153.1 GCF_001552175.1 Actinomadura kijaniata NBRC 14229 | reverse complement strand
ACGGCGCGGGCGGACAGCCTGCGGGCGGCGACGGCGGCGGGCGGGACGGCCAGCAGCAGCGCGGGCAGGCTGAGGCCGGTGGCGCGCAGCAGGCCGCGCAGCCCGTCCGGCCCGAGGCCGAGGGCGGCCCCGGCGTCGTCGACGACGTTGAGGGTGGTGTCCGGCAGCGCGAACGCGACGGCCGGGACGACGGTGAGGGTCGCCAGCAGCGCGGCCGCCCACGCCGCCCGCCCGCCGCGGGGATCGGCGTGGGGGTCGGCATGGGGATCGGTGTGGGGGGCGGTGTCCGGGGCGGCGAACAGCCGGTCCGCCACGTCCTCGGGGGCCCGCTCGGGCCGGGGGGCGCGTCCGGCGAGGCGGGCGAACGCCTCCGGCGCGTCCAGTTCCTGGGTGACGTCGAGGTCCCGGGGGGCGAACGGATCGGGGTCGGATGCAGGGGTGGTGGGGGACACGGCCCTCTCCTTGGGCGATGATCACCCGCCGACATTTCCCGAATGCCTGTTTCGCGCATTAAATGCGAATAGTGAAGACCGGCGGATGAATTGGCGGTGCCGTCCCCGCGAATTTAGCGCGCCTGCGCGCTCTCCGCCTTGCGACCCATCCAAATCGCCGTTCCCCAAAGCGCCCCGAAAAGGACGCCGAGGAAGAACATGGTCGGCACCATGAGCCCCGTCGCGAAAATCGCGACCTGGAGGACCGTGCCCACCGTGACACCCCACGGGAAACGCAGCAGCCCGGCCGCCAGCAGGCAGACCACCGCCAGCCCGCCGCACACCGCCCCGGCGAGCGCGCCGTCCACCTTCTGCACCGCGACCGCCACCGGGATCGCCAGCGCGATCACGACCGCCTCGCAGGTCAGCACGGTCGCCAGCAGCCGGCGCACCGGGTTCGCCCCCGCGCCGCCCCGTTCTCCCGCCCGGCTCACTTGTTCTCCTCCACGCGCAGCAGGACCCGGGCGTCGCCGACGGTGACCACCGAGCCGGTGACCAGCACGCCCGCGCCCTGGTACTCACCGGTCTCCTCGGCCAGGCCGATCGCCCGGTCGATGGCGTCGTCCAGGCGGTCGGCCCGGTGCACCCGGTCGGCACCGAAGATCCCTTCGGCGATGTCGTACAGCTCGTCGGGCGGCAGCGAGCGGGGCGAGGAGTTGCGGGTGACCACGATCGCGGCCAGCACCGGCTCCAGCTGCTCCAGCACGCCCTCCACGTCCTTGTCGGCCGCCGCCGCGAACACGCCGACCAGCCGGCTGAACGCGAACGACTCGGTGATCGTCTGCACGCTCGCGGCCGTCCCGGCGGGGTTGTGCGCGGCGTCCAGCAGCACCGTGGGGCCGGTGCGGACGACCTCCAGGCGGCCCGGCGACGCCGCCTTGGCGAACCCGCTGCGCACCAGCGCCGGGTCCAGCTGCCCCTCGCCGCCCCCGGTGAACTCCTGGCCGGGCGCGATCCGGGTGGCCGCCTCCAGCCCGGCCGCCGGGGTCGCGCCGCCGCCCGCGAAGGCCTCCACGGCCGCCAGCGCGACCGCCGCGTTGCTCGCCTGGTGCTCCCCGAACAGCGGCAGGAAGATCTCCTCGTAGGAGCCGCGCAGCCCCCGCAGGCCGATCTGCTGGCCGCCCACGGCCAGGTCGCGGTGCAGCACGCCGAACTCGATGCCCTCGCGCGCCACGGCCGCGCCGGTCTCGGCGACCCGCCGCAGCAGCACCTCGGCCGCCGCGACCGGCTGCTGCGCCAGCACCGCCACCGCGCCGGGCTTGATGATCCCGGCCTTCTCCCCCGCGATCTCCTCGACGGTGTCGCCGAGGTAGCGGGTGTGGTCCAGGCCGATCGGGGTGACCACGGCCACCTGGCCGTCGGCGACGTTGGTGGCGTCCCAGGACCCGCCCATGCCGACCTCGACGACCGCCACGTCCACCGGCGCGTCGGCGAACGCCGCGAACGCCATCGCCGTCAGCACCTCGAAGAACGACAGCCGCCCGAGGCCGGAGTCGGCGTTCTTGGCGTCGATCAGCTCGGCGTAGGGGCGCACGTCCTCCCAGATCTCGACGAACCGCTCCTCGGACACCGGCTCGCCGTCGACCGCGATGCGCTCGCGCAGGGTGGTCAGCTCGGGGCTGGTGTACAGGCCGGTGCGCAGGCCGCGCTCGCGCAGCAGCGACTCGATCAGCCGGGCGGTGCTGGACTTGCCGTTGGTGCCCGCCACATGGATGACCGGGTACGCCCGTTGCGGCTCGCCCAGCAGTTCCACCAGGTCGCGCACGCGGTCGAGGGTGGGGTCGATCTCCCACTCGACGCCGCGCCCCATGATCTCGGCGATCGCGCCCCGATAGTCGGTCGGCTCTGACTGACTCACGTTGCCCTGCTTCTTCCCGGCTGGCGTCTTCCCCGGTCCGCGCGCCGCGCGGACCGGATGTCACTGGACCATCGAAGCCTACTCGGCCCCGTCCCGAGCCTCGTCCCGCCCCGCTGGGATCATGGAGGGGTGGCTTCCGACGAGGTGTTCTTCCGCGAGTGGCGGGGCCGCGCCCCCGGGGAGAGGCGCGACGTGGGGCGGGCGCGGGCGCTCGCGGCGGCGCTCGGGCTGTCGCGCGAGGTCGGCGTACCGCTGCTGACGGTCGTCGGGTCCAAGGGCAAGGGGACGGCGGCCACCTACGCCTCGGCCTGCCTGGTCGCCGCGGGGCTGCGGGTCTGCACGGTCACCAGCCCCGGCCTGCGGAGCGACCGGGACCGGGTCCGGGTGGACGGGCGGGCCGTCGCCGACCTGGGGCCGCTCGCCGAGCGCCTGGCGCGGGCCATGGCCGGGCTCCCGCCGCGCCGCGCCGGCTACCTGTCGCCGTCGGGGCTGTTCCTGCTGGCCGGGGTGCTGCACGCGCGCGACATCGGGGCCGGGGCGCTGGTGCTGGAGGCGGGGATGGGCGGGCGCTCCGACGAGGTGAGCCTGTTCGCCCCCACCGTCGTGGCGGTCACGTCGGTCTTCGGCGAGCACCTGGGGGTGCTCGGCGACTCCCCCGCCGCGATCGCCGCCGAGAAGGCCGCCGTCGCCGTCCCGGGAACGCGCGCGGTGGTCTCCGCGCCGCAGCCGCCGGAGATCCGCGCCGCCGTGGAGCGGACGGCCCGGGACGTGCCGGTGGAGTACGCCGAGGGAGGGGCGGTTCCGGCCGGGCTGCTTCCGGCGGGCCTGGGCGCGGTGGGCGCCGAGGTCGGGGTCGCCGCGGCGCTGCGGCTGCTGGACGCGGCGGGGCTGCCGCGCCCGCGCCCGGAGCCGCTGCGGGCCGTGCTGGGGACGGTCTCGCTGCCCGGGCGGCTGTCGTGGCACCGCATCCCCGGCGCCGCGACCGAGGTCCTCGCCGACTCCGCGATCGACCGGACCGGGGTCGGGGTCGCGCTGGACGCGGCGCGGGAGCGGTGGGGGGAGATCGACCACGTCCTGGTCTGCCTCCCCGACCACAAGGACCTGGCGGGCGCGGTCGAACGCCTCGGCGCGCTGCCGGTGACCTACGTCCGGCTGCCCTACGGCCACCTGCGCTTCACGCGTCCGCTGCCCCCGCACTGGCGGGTCCTCGACGCCGCCGACCTCACCGCCGAACTGCTGGCCGGGCTGGGACGGTACGTGGTCGCGCTCGGCACCGTCTACTTCGTCGGCCTGGTGCTGGACCTGGTCGGGGCCGACACCGAGCGCCTGTTCGACGGCGTCAGCGGGGCCGCTCCACCTCCGGGCGCAGACGGCGCATGAGGTCGCGCAGCTCGGCGGGCCGCGCCAGCGCGGACGGCGTGTTGGAGGCGACGACCCCGTAGGAGGTCTCGGTGGCCCACGCGCAGTAGGCGTGCACGTCGGCGAGCACCGCGAACGTCCCGCAGACCGCCTGCCCGCCGTTCCTGGCCGGTGCGGCCGGACCGGTCCTGATCGTGGTGCTGGGCCGGGCGCGGCGCAGGAACGCGGCCGGGTCGCCGACCGCGCCCGTTCCGCCCATGAACAGGACGTTCCGGGCGCCGTCGAGGTAGACGGCGACGGCGCGTGGCCCCGCGACCGCGCCGTTCTCGACGCCCGCCGAGACGAACGGGTAGGCGGCTCCGGCGGCGGGCTCGCGGGTGTCCTTGCGCATCCCGGCGACGCTCGCGGGCGTGACGATCTTGTACTCCGGCGGCCCGGAGAACCGGGCCAGGGCCGCGTAGCCGCCCGCCGCCACCGCCAGGACCAGCACCGCGCCGGCCGCCAGCCCGACGACGATCTTCGGTCCGCCCCGCCGTCCGGCGGGCGCGGCGGCGGGCGCCAGGACCGCGTCCACCACGGCCCGCGGCGCGGGCCCGGGGTGCGGCGGCGGCTGCTCGGGGGCGGGCGGGGGCTCGGGAGCGAAGTCCGCGACCGTCGGCATCGGGCCCGACACCCTGGAAGGGGCCGCGGCGTCCTCGTCCTGCTGGAGCCACCACGGCGGCGCCCCGCCGTAGGACGGGCCCGGGATCTCCTCCCCCACCCGGGGGACGGCCCGCGGGACGCTCAGGTCCTCCGGTTCCTGGACCTGAGGCGACGAATCGGCCATCGAACTCCCCGCGCGTCACATACGTCCCAAACCTCGCTGAACACCGGATCGTAGCCCGAACCGGGAGTGTTCAGCGCACGGTTCAGCGCAGATACAGGCCGTACTCGATCAGCTCGGGGAGCAGCTTGGGCGGCAGGTCGGCGACGGTGGCCAGGTCCTCGGCCGAGGAGAACCCGCCCGCCTGCTCGCGGATCTCGACGATGCGCCGGGCGGTCTCGGGGTCGATGCCGAAGCGGGTGAACTCGTTGGCCGGGACCATGTTCACGTCGATCAGGCCGCCGTCGTCGTAGGGGCGGCGGTCGGCGGGCATGTCGGTGCGGCCGATGGACAGCTCGCGCGCCATCAGCGGGTTCTGGTGGGCGAGATGGCGGGCCTCGGCGCGGCGGCGGGCGCGGGCGGCCACCGCCTGGACGGCCATCTGGTTGGTGTGCTCGGGCGGCAGCGGCCGGGCGTTCGGGTTCCACGGCTGGGGCGGCGGCGGCACCACGGGCTTGCGGGACGCCATGACGATCGCGTGGACGATCCAGACCGGCGCCCACGCGCCGCAGGTGAAGATCGTGATCACCAGGTGCGCGATGTGCCAGTTGCCGTCGTTGTTCGCCGGGACCGCGACCGGCTGCGGGGCGGGCGGCGGTGGCGGCGGGCCCGGCGGCGCGGGCGGCTGGATGTGGACGTTGATGACCGGCTGCTGCTGGGGCGGAGGCGGGATCCGGGGCTGCGCGTGCGCGTGCGGCTGGGGCTGTCCCGGCTGCTCGTGTGGCTGCTCCGACATGCGCACCCCTCAGTCTCCGTGACCGCCGAATCCCAGTGTACGAACCTGCCTAACAGGGACGAACGGGATCACGCGCGCGTTCCCTGGGGCGGCGGAGCGTACGCTCGCAGGCATGCCCACGGACCACTTCGCCGACGATCCGCGCACCAACCTCGAACGGATGCTCGCGGGCGACCTCTACATCGCCGACGACCCGGAGATCGACCGGCGGCAGCGGCACGCGATGCGCCTGGCCGCCCGCTACCAGGCCCTCTACCCGGAGGACGCCGGCGCCGCCGGGGCGGTCCTGGCCGAGCTGCTCGGCTCGGTCGGCGAGGGCGTCGAGGTGCGGCCGCCGCTGTACGTCGACTACGGCACCAACATCTCCATCGGGGCCCGCACCTTCGTCAACTACCACCTGACCGCGCTGGACGTCGCGCGGATCACCATCGGCGAGGACTGCCAGATCGGCCCCAACGTCCAGCTGCTCACCCCCACCCACCCCGTGGAGCCGGGGCCGAGGCGGGACAAGCTGGAGGCCGCGCTCCCCATCACCATCGGCGACAACGTCTGGCTCGGCGGCGGCGCGATCGTGTGCCCCGGCGTGACGATCGGCGACAACTCCGTCATCGGCGCGGGCGCGGTCGTCACCAGGGACGTTCCCGCCAACGTCGTCGCCGTCGGCAACCCCGCCCGGCCCGTCCGCGAGATCTGACGGGACGCGGAGGGGGCGGGCCCGGCCGTCCGGATCCGCCCCTCCCGAACCGCGGGTCAGGCGGACGGCAGCGCCGCCAGCTGGCCCTGGATGCGTTCGATGTCGGCCTCGGCCTGGGCCAGGCGGGCGCGGTTCTTCTCCACCACCGCCTCGGGGGCCTTGGCCATGAACGCCTCGTTGGACAGCTTCCGGCCCATCTGCTCGACCTCCTTGCGCGCGGCGGCCAGGTCCTTCTCCAGCCGCTTGCGCTCGGCGGCCACGTCGATGGCCCCGGCGGTGTCCAGGCGGACGACCGCGCCCTCGACCGGCAGGGAGGCGGTGGCGGCGAAGCCCTCCTCCGGCGCGGTCAGGCGCAGCAGGGAGCGCACGCCCTCCTCGTGGGCGGCCAGCGGCGAGTCGCCCCACTCCAGGACGGCGGCGACCTTCTGCCCGGCCTTCAGGCCCTGGTCGGCGCGGAACCGGCGGACCTCGGTGACCAGCCGCTGCAACGACTCGATCAGCGCCTCGGACTCCTTGTCCTCCCACTGCGGGTCGGCGGTCGGCCACGCGGCGGTGACGATCGTGTCCCGGCCGGTCAGCGTCGTCCACAGCTCCTCGGTGACGAACGGGATCACCGGGTGCAGCAGCCGCAGCAGCTTGTCCAGCACCTCGCCCAGCACGCGGCGGGTGGCCCCGGCGCGCTCGTCGTTCAGTTGGACCTTGGACAGCTCGACGTACCAGTCGCAGACCTCGTCCCACGCGAAGTGGTACAGCGCCTCGCACGCCTTGGCGAACTCGAAGCCCTCCAGGAGCGCGTCCACCTCGGCGGTCACCTGCTGGAGCCGGGACAGGATCCAGGCGTCCACGGTGGTGACCTCGTCGGGCAGGTCGCCGTTCACGTGCGCGCCGTTCAGCAGGGCGAAGCGGGCGGCGTTGAACAGCTTGTTGCAGAAGTTCCGCGAGCCCTGCGCCCACTCCTCGGCGACCGGCACGTCGCCGCCGGGGTTGGCGCCGCGCAGCAGCGTGAAGCGGGTGGCGTCGGCGCCGTAGCGGTCGATCCAGTCCAGCGGGTCGACGACGTTGCCGAACGACTTGGACATCTTCTTGCCGTGCTGGTCGCGGACCATGCCGTGCAGCACGATCTGCTTGAACGGCTCGACCCCGTCCATCGCGTACAGCCCGAACATCATCATCCGGGCGACCCAGAAGAACAGGATGTCGTAGCCGGTGACCAGCGCCGAGGTCGGGTAGAAGCGCCGCAGCTCGGGCGTGTCGTCGGGCCAGCCGAGGGTGGAGAACGGCCACAGCGCCGAGGAGAACCACGTGTCGAGCACGTCGCCGTCCTGCGTCCACCCGGCCGGGGGCTCCTCGTCGGGGCCGGGGCAGACGGTCTCGCCGTCCGGCCCGTACCAGACGGGGATGCGGTGGCCCCACCACAGCTGGCGGCTGATGCACCAGTCGTGCATGTTGTCGACCCACTCGAAGTAGCGCGGGGCCATCTCCGGCGGGTGGATCTCGACGCGGCCGTCGCGGACGGCGTCCCCGGCGGCCTTGGCCAGCGGGGCGACCTTGACGAACCACTGGAGCGACACGCGCGGCTCGACGACGGTGGAGCAGCGCTGGCAGTGGCCGACCGCGTGCTCGTAGGGGCGGACCTCCTTGACGATCCGGCCCTGCTCGCGCAGCGCGGCGACCACGGCGGGCCGGGCTTCGAACCGGTCCAGTCCCTGGAACGGCCCGTGCGCGGTGATCACGCCGCGCTCGTCCATCACCGTGATCGACGGCAGGTCGTGGCGGCGGCCGATCTCGAAGTCGTTGGGGTCGTGCGCCGGGGTGACCTTGACGCAGCCGGTGCCGAACGCCGGGTCCACGTGCTCGTCGGCCACGATCGGGATCCGGCGGCCGGTCAGCGGCAGCTCGACCTCGGTGCCGACCAGGTGCCGGTACCGCTCGTCCTCGGGGTGGACGGCCACGGCGGTGTCGCCGAGCATCGTCTCCGCGCGCGTCGTGGCGACCACGATCTCGTCGCTGTAGCGGATCGAGACGAGCTCGCCCTCCCGCTCGGAGTGCTCGACCTCGATGTCGGACAGGGCGGTCAGGCAGCGCGGGCACCAGTTGATGATGCGCTCGGCGCGGTAGATCAGGCCGTCGTCGAACAGCCGCTTGAAGATCGTCCGGACGGCGCGGGCGCGCCGCTCGTCCATGGTGAACGCCTCGCGCGCCCAGTCCACGCTGTCGCCCAGCCGCCGCATCTGGCCGAGGATGCGCCCGCCGGACTCGCCCTTCCACTTCCAGACGCGCTCGACGAACGCCTCGCGGCCCAGGTCGTGGCGGGACAGGCCCTCCTTGGCCAGCTCGCGCTCCACGACGTTCTGGGTGGCGATGCCGGCGTGGTCCATGCCGGGGACCCACACCGTCTCGTGGCCCTGCATGCGGCGGCGCCGGATCAGCGCGTCCTGGATGGAGTGGTCCAGGGCGTGGCCCATGTGCAGGGAGCCGGTGACGTTCGGGGGCGGGATGACGATGGAGTAGGCCGGACGGCTCGGGTCACGCTCGGCGTCGGCGGCGAACAGGCCCTCCGATACCCAGCGTTCGTAAAGCCGGCCCTCCACGTCCGCGGGTTGGTACTGGGTGGGCAGATCGACTTCGGCGGCAACCGTGCCGCGCTCATTGCTGGGCGTTGTCACGGACCCGAATTGTACGGGGCGCGGGCCGGTAGGAGGTGCGGGACCGGTGCGGATAACGTGCATGCGTACTGTGCCCCGATACGGCACAGTTCATAGCAGCGAATAAACGACCGTCCCGGCTGTCCCCTCCGGCCTCGCCCCCCGTGAGCCCGCCGGGCCGAACGAGGAGTTGACATGAGCGGCTGGAACTCTCCGCCTCCCCCGCCCGGCGGGGGCATGCCCCCGGGCCCCGGGGGTTACGGCCCCCCGCCCGGCCCGCCCGGACCGGGTGGTCCCTACGGCCCGCCGCCCGGCCCCTACGGCCCGCCCGGAGCCCCCGGGCCCTTCGGTCCCCCGCCGCACCGCAGGTCCAACGCCGGGCTGGTCATCGGCCTGGGCGCGGGCGCGCTGGTGCTGCTGCTGGTGGTCGTGGTCGCATTCGTCGCGCTGAGCGGCGGCAAGGAGTACACGATCAGCCCGCCGACGACGGTCCTCGGCCACACCCGCGACTCCGCCATGGAGTCCCGGATGAGCAGCCAGATGAGCGGGATCCAGTCGCAGATGCGGACGGCCGCCAAGGGCAAGATCGACGACTTCGTCACCGCGTTCTACAAGAAGGACTCCGGCGGCACCAGCTCGACCGTGCTGCCCGCGGGCGTGGTGTTCGTCGGCGGCACCGGCGACATCGGCGACCCCGAGTCGTTCATCAAGGGGTTCAAGGAGGCCGGCAGCCGCGGCGGCAGCCTGGTGATCGACGTCGACCCCGGGACGCACGGCGGCGAGGCGGCCTGCGGCCGGGTCAGCAGCGGCGCGGTCTCGCTGGTGCAGTGCGCGTGGGCGACCTCCAGCACGTTCGGCGTGATCGTGCCGACCACGACCAGCGAGTCGACCACGAGCGCCGCGGTCACCATGCGCCTGTTCCGCTCCGAGATCGAGCGGGAGAAGTAGTTCCCGCCCGGGCCGGGACACCGGTCACCTGACCTCGGGTCGCCCCACCCGCCATCCTGGAGATCCACGGAGACGGGTGGGGAGGGAGCCGGGATGCGAGCGGGACTGGCGCGCGCCGCCGGGCTGGCGGGCGCGTTCGCCGCCGGGGCGGCGGTGGCCCGGCTGACCGGCTTCGGGCCGCTGGTGCGGCGCACCGCCCACCTGCAGCGGTCCCGGGAACGCATCCTGGCCGCCCGCGAGGAGGAACGCCGCCGCCTCCGGCACGACCTGCACGACGGTCTCGGCCCCACGCTCGCCGGGCTGGCGCACTCCCTGGACGCCGCCCGGCTCACCCTGGCCGACGACCCGCAGCGCCTCGACCCCGTCCTGACCGACCTGCGCGACCGGCTCGCCGTCGCCGTCGGGGAGATCCGCGAGATGGCGCACGGCCTGCGCCCGCCCGCCCTGGACGACCTGGGCCTGGTCGGGGCGATCGAGGCGCTGGCGACCGACTGCTGCGAACGCGTCGACGTGCGCTTCGACGGCCCTCCCGAGAACCTGCCCGCCGCCGTGGAGGTCGCGGCCTACCGGATCGCCGCCGAGGCGGTCGCCAACATCCGGCGGCACTCGCGCGCCCGGGCCGCGTCCATCCTGCTGAGCCGCGACGGGGACCTGCGCCTGACGGTCACCGACTCCGGCGTCGGGCTGCCCGAGACGCGCCGGACGGGCCGGGGCCTGCCCGCGATGCGCGAGTGGGCCGCCGAGGTCGGCGGCGACTTCATGATCACCTCACGGCCGGGGGGCGGCGTCGTCGTCTCGGCGCGCCTCCCGGCGTCCGCGCCGGGCTACCATCGGCCTTCCAACGGCGAGAACGGGCGAGGCAATGGAAAAAGACGGCATCCGGGTCCTGATCACCGATGACCACCCGGTCTTCCGGGAGGGCCTGAAGGGGCTGCTCCACGCGCTCGGCGGGATCGAGGTGGTCGGTGAGGCCGAGTGCGGTCCCGACGCCGTCCGGATGGCCGCCGAGCTCCAGCCCGACGTGGTCGTGATGGACCTGCACATGCCCGGCGGGAACGGCATCGAGGCCACCCGCACCCTCACCCGCGCCAGCCCCCGGATCGGCGTGCTGGTGCTGACGATGTTCCGCGACGACGACTCGGTGTTCGCGGCCATGCGCGCGGGCGCCCGCGGCTACCTGCTCAAGGAGTCGGGAGCCGAGGAGATCGCCCGCGCCGTCCGCGCGGTCGCCGCGGGCGAGGCCATCTACGGCCCCGAGATCGCCCGCCGCGTGCTGACCTACTTCACCGACATGCCCGACCCGCGCCAGGCGGCGTTCCCCCAGCTCACCGAGCGGGAACGCGAGGTCCTGGAGCTGATCGCCCAGGGCCGCAGCAACAGCGAGATCGCCGCCGCCCTGTTCCTGAGCCAGAAAACGGTCCGCAACCACGTCTCCAACATCTTCATGAAGCTCCACGTGGCCGACCGGGCCCAGGCCATCGTCCTGGCCAGGGAAGCGGGCCTGGGAGAGTCGAAGACCGCGACCTGACCCACGAACCCGGCGGGGCGCGAAAGAGGGGGCGCAGGGGGACGGAGTCCCCCGACCCCAGCCCCCACCCCGAAAAACCAGAAGCCCCAACGGCCCGAAGGACCGCCGGGGCTCCGGCATGAAAGCTCAGGCGCTAGGCGCTCTTCTCCCGGGGCTCCCGCTTGGTCCGCTCGCGCGGGACCAGCGTCGGGTTGACGTGCTCCAGCACCGCCTCACGGGTGATCACCACGCGGGCGACGTCCTGTCGCGACGGCACCTCGTACATCACCGAGAGCAGGACCTCTTCCATGATCGCGCGCAGTCCGCGGGCGCCGGTGCCGCGCAGGATGGCCTGGTCCGCGATCGCCTCCAGGGCGTCGTCGGTGAACTCCAGGTCCACCCCGTCCAGCTCGAACAGCCGGTGGTACTGCTTGACCAGCGCGTTCTTCGGCTCCGTGAGGATGTTGATCAGAGCCTCGCGGTCCAGGTTGTGCACGCTGGTGATCACGGGGAGGCGGCCGATGAACTCGGGGATCATGCCGAACTTCAGCAGGTCCTCGGGCATCACGTCGGCCAGCACGTTGGCGGACTCGTCGAAGTCGGTCTTGGAGCGGATCACCGCGCCGAAGCCCATCCCCTGCTTGCCCACCCGGGACTCGACGATCTTCTCCAGGCCCGCGAACGCGCCACCGCAGATGAACAGCACGTTGGTGGTGTCGATCTGGATGAACTCCTGGTGGGGGTGCTTGCGCCCGCCCTGCGGCGGCACGCTCGCGGTGGTCCCCTCCAGGATCTTCAGCAGGGCCTGCTGGACGCCCTCGCCCGAGACGTCCCGCGTGATCGACGGGTTCTCGCTCTTGCGAGCGATCTTGTCGACCTCGTCGATGTAGATGATCCCGGTCTCGGCCTTCTTGACGTCGTAGTCGGCCGCCTGGATCAGCTTCAGGAGGATGTTCTCGACATCCTCGCCAACGTATCCGGCCTCCGTCAGCGCCGTGGCGTCCGCGATCGCGAACGGGACGTTGAGGAGTTTCGCGAGCGTCTGCGCGAGCAGCGTCTTCCCTGATCCGGTGGGGCCCAGCAGCAGGATGTTGGACTTGGTCAGCTCGACCGCGTCCTCCCGCCCGGTGTCACTGGACTGGATGCGCTTGTAGTGGTTGTAGACGGCGACCGAAAGGGCCTTCTTCGCCGTCTCCTGCCCGATGACGTAGGAGTCCAGGAACTCGTAGATCTCCCGCGGCTTGGGCAGGCTGTCCCACTTGAGGTCGGAGGTCTCGGAGAGCTCCTCCTCGATGATCTCGTTGCAGAGATCGATGCACTCGTCGCAGATGTACACGCCCGGTCCCGCGATGAGCTTCTTGACCTGCTTCTGGCTCTTCCCGCAGAACGAGCACTTGAGCAGGTCACCACCGTCGCCGATGCGTGCCACCCAACTGTCTCCTTTTCGTGGGGCCGCTCGCCTCAAAGGGTCGCGGTGCGGCTCGGTTACGTCCCGAAGGCTCCGTCGGACCACCTCCGCTCGCGCGGAGAAAACGTGTCGGACTCGACGTTACCGCCTCCGAGGGAGTTGGTAAGCCCCTCGCCCGGAAGTGTGGCGGCCGGGCGGGGGGGCTTCCGCGTCTGGATGCGTCAACCGAGGCCGTCGCCTCAGGACGACACTACCTCGGCTTGACGCTTCCTGCTCACGAAGACGTCGTCGATGAGGCCGTACGCCTTGGCCTCGTCCGCCGTCAGGATCTTGTCACGCTCGATGTCGCGGCGCACTTCCTCGACGGCCTTGCCGCTGTGCTTGGCCAGGATGTCCTCCAGGAGCTCGCGGATCCGCATGATCTCGCGGGCCTGGATCTCGATGTCGGAGGACTGGCCGTAGCTGCCCTCGGTCGCGGGCTGGTGGATCAGGATCCGCGAGTTGGGCAGGGCGGCGCGCTTGCCCGGCGTCCCGGCCGCCAGCAGCACGGCGGCGGCCGAGGCGGCCTGGCCGATGCAGACGGTCTGGACGTCGGGCTTGACGAACTGCATCGTGTCGTAGATCGCCGTCATGGCGGTGAACGAACCGCCGGGCGAGTTGATGTAGATGCTGATGTCGCGGTCGGGGTCGATCGACTCCAACGTGATGAGCTGGGCCATCACGTCGTTGGCCGACGCGTCGTCGATCTGCACGCCGAGGAAGATGATCCGCTCTTCGAAGAGCTTGTTGTACGGGTTCATCTCCTTGACGCCGTACGTGGTGCGCTCGACGAAGGAGGGGATGATGTAACGGTTGTCCACCGGCGCCGGGCCCGGGCCGAAGCCGGTGCCGAGTCCGGGGACGCCCGCCTGGATCTGGGGCCGGATCAGGTCGCTCACTTGCTGTGCCTCCGAATGATGAGTCTCAGGTCGTCAGGAGACGGGGCCCTCGGAGGGCACCTGGTTGGCGCTCTCCACCACGTGGTCGACGAAGCCGTAGTCCTTGGCCTCGGCGGCGGTGAACCAGCGGTCCCGGTCGGAGTCCCTCTCGATCTGGTCGACCGTCTGGCCGGTGTGGAAGGCGATCCGCTCGGCGAGCGTCTTCTTCACGTACAGCATCTGCTCGGCCTGGATCTTGATGTCGGAGGCCGTGCCGCCGATGCCGCCGGACGGCTGGTGCATCATGATCCGGGCGTGCGGCAGGGCGTACCGCTTGCCCTCGGTGCCCGCGCACAGCAGGAACTGGCCCATCGAGGCGGCCAGGCCCATGCCGACCGTCACGATGTCGTTGGGCACGTACTGCATGACGTCGTAGATCGCCATGCCGGCGGTGACCGAGCCACCGGGCGAGTTGATGTAGAGCGTGATGTCGCGTCGGCCGTCCTCGGCGGACAGCAACAGCAGCTCGGCGCAGATGCGGTTGGCGATGTCGTCGTCGACCTGCTGGCCGAGGACGACGATCCGCTGCCGCAGCAGTCGCTGGAAGAGCTGCTCGGCCACGGGCAGCAGGGGCGCCTCGGCGACCCGCGCGTGGACCTGCGACGACTCGCTGAAAGTCGGAGGCATGCTCACCGGGTGTTCCTCCGGTCCTTTAATCGGTACGGATGATTGGACATTAACGCGCTGGGCCGCCCGCTTAAGCCCGCGGGGGCGGCTTTTCGCTGGGGGCGTATCCGAGCATCAAGATTCCGGAAACGGGAACACCCCGTACCGGGTCCCGGTACGGGGTGTTCTTTACGCACGCGTGGCATCGACCACCACGAACGTCACCTGTTTTGTCCCGCATGCACGGGAACCGGCTCAGGCGTCCTTCTTGTCGCCGGTGCCCTCGGCCTTGTCCTCGGCGTCGGCGGCGGCCTCGGCCTGCGCGTTGGCCTCCTGGGCGGCCTTCGCGTCGGACTCGTCCGCGTCGGCGGCGTCGGCGGCCGCGTCGGCGATCTCCTGCGCCTCCTCGACGGCGTCCTCGGCGGCGGCCTCGACGGTCTCGCCCGTCTCACCGTTCAGCTCGCGGCGGACGGCCTCGGCGTCGATCTCGTTGCCGGCCTCGTCCTTGATCGTGACGTGCTCGACGATCAGGTTGAGGGCCTTGTTCCGCAGCACCTCCGACACGATGGCCGGGAGCTGGTTGTTCTCGGTGAGGTACTGGGCGAGCTGCTGCGGGGCGACGCCCATCTGCATGGCCTGGGTGACCACGTACTCGCTGAGCTCCTCGTTCTCGACGCCCAGCTCCTCCTGGACGGCGAGCTGGTCGAGGACGAAGCCGCCCTTGACGGCGAGGCGGGCGGCGTCGGCGACCTCCTGCTCGAAGGTCTCCTCGTCCTTCTCCTCGTCGGCGAGGTACTGCTCCTTGGTCATCCCGGCCATCGCCAGCTGCTGCTCCAGCTGCTGGTTGCGGCGGGAGATCTCCTCCTCGACGACCTTCTCCGGCAGGGGGATGTCGACCTTCTCCAGGAGGGCCTCCAGGGCCTTGTCCCGGGCGTCCGACAGCTGCTGGAGCCTGACCTGGCGACCCAGCCGCGTGCGGACGTCCTCGCGCAGCTCGTCGATGGTGTCGAACTCCGAGGCCATCTGGGCGAACTCGTCGTCGGCCGCGGGCAGGTCCTTGACCTTGACGGACTGGACGGTGACGGTGACCTCGGCGTCCTCGCCCGCGTGCTCGCCGCCGGCCAGCTTGCTGGTGAAGGTCTTGCTCTCGCCGGCCTTCATGCCGACCAGGGCGTCGTCCAGGCCCTCGATGGAGGACTTGGAGCCGACCTCGTAGGAGTAGCCGGTGGTGGTCGCGTCCGCGATCTCCTCACCGTCGATCCTGGCGGCCAGGTCGACGGTGGCGAAGTCGCCGTCCTGGGCCTCGCGCTCGACGGTGGTCAGCGAGGCGAAGCGCTCGCGCAGGTTGCCCAGGGTCTCCTCGACCTGCTCGTCGGTGACCTCGGCGGTGTCCACGACGACCTCCAGGCCGTCGTACTCGGGCACCTCGAACTTGGGCCGGATGTCCACCTCGGCGGTGAACGCGAACTTGTCACCGTCCTGCAGCTCGGTGACCTCGACCTCGGGCTGGCCGAGCACGAAGATCTCGGTCTCCTCGACGGCGCGGCCGTAGAGCTCGGGCAGGGCGTCGTTGACGGCCTCCTGGAGCACCGCACCCCGGCCGACGTACTTGTCGATCAGCGGCGCGGGCACCTTGCCGGGACGGAAGCCCTTGATCCGCACCTGCTGCGAGATCTCCTTGTACGCCTTGTCGAGGTTCGGCTTGAGCTCGTCGAACGGAACCTCGACGGTGAGCTTGACCCGGGTCGGGGTCAGCTCCTCGACATCGGTCTTCACTGGGGTAGGTCTCCTTGATCAGGCGCTGTCTCGGCCGCGGCGTTCGACGCGTATCTCAGCCAGCCGGTCCTCAGGCTCGTAGGTGGCGCGGGCACGCCGAACAACCGGCTCCGCGCCTCTGCGCGCCAAGTCTATGGGGTCCGAGCGGTCGCTGCGGACACCGGAACACGAGAATACGGCCCGATCGCGGCGGTCGGGCCGTTACGGGCCGTCCGGACGCGTCACAGGGGAGTCACGAGAACGCCGGAAACGGCCGGGGGTGTGACATGACGCACGCGTTACATCCATACTCTTCCGGGATGAACGGGATAGTCGCCGCTTTCGGTGCTACCGCGCTGTACTACCTCGGGTTCGCCGTGTTCAAGCTGGCGGCGGACCGGATGGAGCCGCTGCGCGGCAACCGCATCCTGCACATGACATGGACGATCCTGACCAGCTGGGTGTTCCTGGTGGCCCTGGCGCTGGTGCTGGGCGGGCTCAGCCTCCAGATCCTGGCGCTGCGGGAGCTGTCCCTGGGCGTCGCGGTACCGATCTTCATGTCGGGCGTGGTGCCGCTGCTGCTGATCGCCATGGTGTTCTTCGGTGACCGGCTCACCCCGCGCGAGTGGCTCAGCCTGGTGCTGATCGGCGCGGCGATCCTGCTGCTGGTGGCCTCCACCGGCAACCCGCCGTCGGCGCGGGCGGCGGACGCGCCGACGTGGAAGCTGGCGGTGGTGGTGCTGCCGGCCGTGCTCGTGCCGCTGCTGATCATGGTGTTCGGGGACCACCGGCCCGACGGGCGGCACGCCCGGCCGGTCACCGGGATCGCCTACGGGCTGGCCTCCGGTTTCCCGGTGGGCACGGCCGAGCTGGCGATCAAGGGGTGGAGCGGCTCGTCGGCGGACGGGACGGGCATCGCGGCCACGCCGTACCCGTACGTGACGGTGCTCGCGGCGGCGCTCGGCTTCGGGATCATGGTGGCGGCGTTCCAGCGCTGCCGGGTGACGATCGTGGCCACGGTGATGACGGTCAGCGCCAAGACGTACCTGCTGCTGATGGGGACGTTCCTGTACGGCGAGCCGTGGCCGTCGGACCTGGAGCACGGGGCGCTGCGGGCGGGCGCGCTAGCGCTGGCCGCGGTGGCGGTGCTCCAGTTCCCCCGGCACCGTCCGGTGAAGGCCCCCGCGACGCCGCCGGTGGAGGAGGTCCCGCCCGCGCAGGACCCGTTCGGCGTGCCGCGCGCGGGCGCCCCCGGCGTCTCCGGCGCCCCGCCCGCCCCGTACGGGCCGGTGTCGGCGCCGACGCCGTTCGACGTTCCGCCGCTGCCCCGGCCGCGTCCGCCGCAGCCCGGCCCGTGGCCGCCGGGCGAGGGTTCCCCTCCCGCGCATCCGCGCGACATCCGCGGCTGAGCGGACCCGTCGGGCGTCCCCCGACGTGACGCGGGCTCTCCCGAGGGGGAGGGCCCGCGTCCGGGTCCGTCGCGGGACGGGTCAGCGGCGGCGGTCCTGCTGGCGCGGCAGGCCCTTGTCCAGGCCCGCGCGACGCAGGGCGTCGGCCATGGCGCTGTTGCCCGCCGGGGCGTCGCCGCCCCGGCCCCGGTTGCCCTGGCCGCGGTTGTCCTGGCCCCGGTTCCCCTGACCGCGGTTGCCCTGGCCCCGCCGGCCCTGGCCGCGGCCGCCCTGTCCGCCGCCCTGGCCGCCGCCGCGCTGCTGGCGGTCGTCGCCGCCCTTGCGCTCGGGCTCGTCGTTCAGGCGCAGGGTCAGGGAGATGCGCTTGCGCGGCAGGTCCACGTCCAGGACCTTCACGCGCACGATGTCGCCGGGCTTGACGACGTCGCGCGGGTCGGACACGAACTTGTCCGACATCGCGGAGATGTGGACCAGGCCGTCCTGGTGGACGCCGACGTCCACGAACGCGCCGAACGCCGCCACGTTCGTGACCACGCCCTCCAGCAGCATCCCCGGCTCCAGGTCGGCGAGGGTGTCCACGCCGTCCTTGAACGCCGCCGTCCGGAACGCCGGGCGCGGGTCGCGGCCCGGCTTCTCCAGCTCGGCGAGGATGTCGGTGACGGTCGGCAGGCCGAAGGTGTCGTCGACGAACCGCTCGGGCCGCAGCGAGCGCAGCGCCGCGGAGTTGCCGATCAGGCCCTTGATGTCGGTCCCGGCGGCCTCCAGGATGCGGTGCACCACCGGGTAGGACTCGGGGTGGACGCTGGAGGCGTCGAGCGGGTCGTCGCCGCCGGGGATGCGCAGGAAGCCCGCGCACTGCTCGAACGCCTTCGGGCCGAGGCGCGGCACCTCCCGCAGCCCGGCGCGGGTCCGGAACGGGCCGTTGGCGTCGCGGTGCCCCACGATGTTCTCGGCCAGGCCCTCGCTGATGCCCGACACGCGGGTCAGCAGCGGGACCGAGGCGGTGTTGACGTCCACGCCGACGCCGTTCACGCAGTCCTCGACCACGGCGTCCAGCGAGCGCGACAGCTTCACCTCGGAGATGTCGTGCTGGTACTGGCCGACGCCGATGGACTTGGGGTCGATCTTGACGAGCTCGGCCAGCGGGTCCTGGAGGCGGCGGGCGATGGAGACCGCGCCGCGCAGCGACACGTCCAGGCCGGGCAGCTCACGGGCCGCGTAGGCGGAGGCGGAGTACACCGACGCGCCCGCCTCGCTGACCATGACCTTGGTGAGCTTCAGCTCCGGGTGGCGGGCGATCAGGTCGGCGGCGAGCTTGTCGGTCTCGCGGGAGGCGGTGCCGTTGCCGATCGCGACGAGCTCGACGCCGTGGGCCCCGGCCAGCCGGGCCAGGGTCGCGATGGACTCGTCCCAGCGGCGGCGCGGCTCGTGCGGGTAGATCGTGTCGGTGGCGACGACCTTGCCGGTGCCGTCCACGACCGCGACCTTCACGCCGGTGCGCAGGCCCGGGTCCAGACCCATGGTGGCGCGGGTCCCGGCGGGCGCGGCCAGCAGCAGGTCGCGCAGGTTGGCGGCGAACACCCGGACGGCCTCGTCCTCGGCTTCGGTGCGCAGCCGGGTGCGCAGGTCGATGCCCAGGTGGACGAGGATGCGGGTGCGCCAGGCCCAGCGGACGGCGTCGTTCAGCCACCGGTCGGCGGGCCGCCCCTGGTCGGTGATGCCGAAGCGGCGGGCGATCTCGGCCTCGTAGGCGCTGCGGGTGCCCGGCTCGGCGGCCTCGTCGTCCGGCTCCGGCGACAGGTCGAGGTCGAGGACCTCCTCCTTCTCGCCCCGGAACAGCGCCAGGATGCGGTGCGAGGGCAGCTTGGCGAACGGCTCGGCGAACTCGAAGTAGTCGGCGAACTTCGCGCCCGCCTCCTGCTTGCCCTCGCGGACCCGGGAGACCACGCGGCCGCGTTCCCACATCTGCTCGCGCAGCGCGCCGATCAGGTCGGCGTCCTCGGCGAACCGTTCCACCAGGATCGCACGGGCGCCCTCCAGCGCGGCGGTCTCGTCGGCCACGCCCCGGTCGGCGTCCACGTACCCGGCGGCGGCCTGCCGCGGGTCGTGCGACGGGTCGTTCAGCAGCAGGTCGGCGAGGGGTTCGAGGCCGGCCTCGCGGGCGATCTGCGCCTTGGTGCGCCGCTTGGGCTTGTAGGGCAGGTAGACGTCCTCCAGGCGGGCCTTGGAGTCGGCCGCCATGATCTGCCCGCGCAGCTCGTCGGTCAGCTTGCCCTGGGACTCGATCGACTCCAGGATCGCGCTCCGGCGCTCGTCCAGTTCCCGCAGGTAGCGCAGGCGCTCCTCCAGGTTGCGCAGCTGCGTGTCGTCGAGCGCGCCGGTGGCCTCCTTGCGGTAGCGGGCGATGAACGGGACGGTCGAGCCGCCGTCGAGCAGGTCCACCGCGACGCGGACCTGGCCCTCGCGGACGCCGAGCTCCTCGGCGATCCGCTGGGTGATCGGCGCGGGGCCGTCCGCGCCCTGGTCGCCGGCGGTGTGGTGGATGGTCGCTGTCACGAGTTCGATTCGCTTTCTCCCCTGGATGTCGCCCGTGCATTGTCCAGGATGCGGCGGCGCTTGTCGCGCCGTCCGGTCCGGATGGTGGTGCTGGCTCCCCTGTTCGGAACGTCCGGATCGACCACAATCGGGGATGTGAACGAACCGGTGGAGGCGGCCGTGGCGAACGGGCGGGGCGTGGGGAACGACGGCGGGACGGAGCTGGTCCGGCTCGGGATGCTGGCGGCGTTGCGGGGGTTGACGCAGGCGGTGCTGGCCCCGGCGGCGGGCATCCCTTTGCTGGTGCTGTCGGTCGTTTCGCTGGCGCTGATCCCGATAGGCGTCGGGGTGTTCCTGGCGCCGGTGACGCTGCTGGCGGTGCGGACGCTGGCGAACCAGCAGCGCGCGTGGGCCGCCGAGTGGTCGGGCGTGTCGGTGCCGCTCCCCTACCGTCCCGAGCCCGCCACGTCCAACCCGCTGCGGCGGCTGGGCTGGCTGCTGCGCGACCCCGCGACCTGGCGGGACCTGCTGTGGCTGCTGGTGAACGCCCCCGTCGGGCTGCTGCTGGGGCTGCTGCCCGCCATGCTGGTGGTGTACGGGGTGGAGGGCGTGCTGGTCGCGCCGTGGCTGGGCCAGGTCATCTTCTACGGGTGGGGACCGTTCTGGCCGCTGGACGACTGGGGCCTGGCCGGGATCGCCGGCTGCCTGGTGCTGGGACCGGTGATGGCGGTGGCGGGGCTGCGGTACGGGCCGGCGCTGGTCCGGGCGCACGCGCTGGTCAACCGTTCGCTGCTGGCCCCCACGCGCGGGGCGCTGGCCGAGCGGGTCCGCGAGCTGACCGAGACCCGGGCGCAGACCGTGGACGCCTCGGCCGCCGAGCTGCGCCGCATCGAGCGCGACCTGCACGACGGCGCGCAGGCCCGGCTCGTGGCGCTCAGCATGAACATCGGGCTGGCCGAGGAGCTCATGAAGCACGACCCGGAGACGGCCGCCATGCTGCTGGCCGAGGCGCGGTCGGCCAGCGGGCAGGCGCTCACCGAGCTGCGCGACCTGGTGCGCGGCATCCACCCGCCGGTGCTGGCCGAACGGGGCCTGGACGGGGCGGTGCGGGCGCTGGCGCTGTCGTTGCCGCTGCCGGTGGACGTGCGGATCGACGTTCCGGGGCGGGCGGAGGCCCCGGTGGAGACGGCGGCCTACTTCGCGGTCGCCGAGATGCTGGCCAACGTGGTCAAGCACAGCGACGCCCGGCGCGCCTGGATCCAGATCGAGCACGACCGGGGCCGCCTGCTGATGATCGTCGGGGATGACGGGACCGGCGGCGCGGACCCGGCGGCCGGGTCCGGGATGCGCGGTATCGAACGGCGGCTGGCCGCCTTCGATGGGACGATGGCGGTCACCAGCCCTCCGGGCGGACCCACCATCGTGACCATGGAGCTGCCGTGCGCGTTGTCATCGCCGAAGATCTAGCCCTGCTGCGGGACGGGTTGATCCGCCTGCTGGAGGCGTTCGGCTTCGAGGTGGTCGAGGCGGTGGACAACGGTCCGTCGCTGGTGCGCGCGCTGGTGAACCGGCGGCCGGACGTGGCGGTGGTGGACGTGCGGCTGCCGCCGACGTTCACCGACGAGGGGCTGCGGGCGGCGCTGGAGGCGCGCCGGGAGATCCCTGGGCTGCCGATCCTGGTGCTGTCGCAGCATGTCGAGCAGCTGTACGCGCGCGAGCTGCTGTCGGACTCCTCGGGCGGGATCGGCTACCTGCTGAAGGACCGGGTGTCGGACGTGAGCCAGTTCGTGGACGCGGTGCGGCGGGTGGCCGCCGGCGGGACGGCGCTGGACCCCGACGTGGTGGCGCAGCTGCTGACCCGGCGGGCGCGCGAGGAGCCGCTCCAGATGCTGACCCCCCGGGAGCGGGAGGTGCTGGGGCTGATGGCGGAGGGCCGTTCCAACGCCGCCATCGCCGCCCAGCTCTTCATCACCGAGAAGGCGATCAGCAAGCACACCAACAACATCTTCACGAAGCTGGGGCTGCCGCCCTCGGAGGACGACAACCGGCGGGTGCTGGCCGTCCTGGCCTACCTGGGGGCCTGACGGGCGGCGGCGCGGGCCCGCGCGCCGCCGCCGGGCGGCTCATCAGAGGAACCAGGGCGGGGTGAGGCGTTCGCCCTCCTTGGGGGCCAGGTCGCAGGCGTCGGCGAGCGTGGAGCGGTCGACGACCGCGACCGTGGTCCCGGCGGGGCCCGCGACGACGGCGGTCAGCCCGCCGGGGCCCGCGAAGAACCGGCGCGGGCGGCCGGCGCGCAGCACGACGGTGTCGCCCTCGGCGATCGGCCGGCGGTCGCCGTCCACCTCGACGTCGCCGCCGCCGGCCACGACGGTCCAGATCTGCTCGGCGTCGGCGACGTGGAGCGGGCCCTCGGCGTCGGGGTGCAGGGCCGAGCGGCACAGCACGATGCCGGTGCCGCCCTGGGCGGGTGAGGCGAAGGTGGTCATGACGCCGTTCGGGGTCTCGGTGCGGCGGGCGTCGGCATGGTGGATGACGGGCATGGGCGGTCCTCGCTAAGATTGGTCAACGTGGTTGTCCATATAGTCAACGAGGTTGTCTTTCATGTCAAGTGACGCCCCCGGATTCGAGCTGCCGCTGCGGCTGCTGCTGGCGTTCCGCACGATCATCGACGAGACGCACGCGCGGCTGGCCGAACAGGGGCATCCGGGGATGAGACCGCTGCACGGGTTCGCGTTCCAGGCGATCGGGTCCGGCACCACCGCCGTGGAGCTGGGACGGCGGCTCGGGGTGTCCAAGCAGGCCGCGGGCAAGCTCGTGGAGACCCTGGAGCGGCTCGGCTACGTCGAGCGCGCCGCCGACCCGGCCGACGCCCGCCGCAAGGTCGTCCGGCTCACCGGGCACGGGGTGGACGCGCTGGCCCGGTCCGCGCGGATCTTCGACGAGATCCGGGACCGCTGGGCGGAGGAGCTGGGCGCGGAACGGCTGCGCGCCCTGGAGTCCACCCTCCGCGAGGTCACCCCCGAGAACCCCTGGCGGCTGGACCTCCCGGGATGGTTCGGTGGCTCCTCATGACACAGATCAAGATCTATGGACGGCGCGACGCGTGGGACGGGCGGCAGCGGGAGGTGTCGGACCTGCTGCACGCCTGCCTCCAGGAGGCGTGGCGGCTGCCCGAGGACAAGCGGTTCCACCGGTTCCTGCTGCTGGACGAGCGGGACTGGATCTGCCCGCGGCGCGGTGAGCGGTACCTGATCGTCGAGGTGCTGTGCTTCACCGGGCGGAGCGAGGACGCCAAGCGGGCGCTGGTCGGGGAGGTCTACCGGCGGCTGTGCCCGGCGCTCGGCCTGGACGTCGACGATCTGGAGCTGACGATCGTGGAGATGCCGCCGGTCAACTGGGGCATCCGGGGCGTCCCGGCCGACGAGCTGACGCTGCCCTACCCCGTGGAGCTGTGAATTTTCCCTGGCCCGGGCCGTACCGGTCCAGGCCAGGGAACGGACCAGTTCCGCGCGCCGCATCCGCCGCCCCGAGACCCTTGATGCGCCGTGCCCGCCCGGTTACGATCGCCGCAATTCTTAGGAAACTTTCCTAAGAGTTGGGCCGAGATTCCTGTTGGTTCGGGGGCGCGAACTGAACGGAGAGTCATGTCCGGATCGGGTGGACGGCGGGTCATAGCGCTCGCCGGAGCGGCGGCCATCGTGGCGGCCGGATCCCTGGTCACCGCCCCCGCCGCCGTGTCGGCGGGAACGGTGACCGCCAACTGTACGAAGACCTCGGACTGGGGCACCGGCTTCGAGGGCCGGTGCACCGTCAAGAACGGGACCACCGCGACGATCAACGGCTGGAAGGTCGAGTTCGACCTGCCGTCCGGGACGTCGGTCGGGTCCACCTGGGACGCCACCAAGGCCGCCTCGGGCAACCACTACACGTTCACCAACGTCGGCTGGAACGGCGCGGTCGCCGCGGGCGCGTCGGTGAGCTTCGGGTTCGGCGGCACCGGGCCCGGATGGATCACCGGCTGCAAGGTCAACGGCGGGTCCTGCGACGGCACCGGCGGGCCGGGCGACGACACCCAGGCCCCGGCCGCGCCGGGCAACCTGCGTTCCACCGGCAAGTCCGCCACCAGCGTCGACCTGGCCTGGAACGCCGCCACCGACAACGTCGGCGTCACCGGCTACGACGTCTACCAGGGCTCCACCAAGGTCGAGTCGGCCACCGGCACCAGCGCGACCGTCAGCGGCCTGAACCCCAAGACCGCCTACACGTTCACCGTCAAGGCGCGCGACGCCGCCGGGAACGTCTCGGCCGCCTCCAACGCCGTCTCCGTCACGACCGACGAGGGCCAGAACCCCGGCCCCGGCGGCAACAAGGTGATCGGCTACTTCGCCAACTGGGGCGTCTACGGCCGCAACTACCACGTCAAGAACATCGACACCAGCGGCTCGGCGGCCAAGCTCACCCACATCAACTACGCGTTCGGCAACGTCCAGGGCGGCAAGTGCACCGTCGGCGACGCGTTCGCCGACTACGAGAAGTCCTACGGCGCCGACCAGTCGGTGGACGGCGTCGGCGACACCTGGGACCAGCCGCTGCGCGGGTCGTTCAACCAGCTCCGCAAGCTGAAGAAGAAGCACCCGCACCTGAAGGTGATCTGGTCGTTCGGCGGGTGGACCTGGTCGGGCGGGTTCGGCGAGGCCGCCCGGAACCCGGCCGCGTTCGCCGAGTCCTGCCACAAGCTGGTCGAGGACCCGCGCTGGGCGGACGTGTTCGACGGCATCGACATCGACTGGGAGTACCCGAACGCCTGCGGCCTCACCTGCGACACCAGCGGCCCCGCGGCGTTCCGGAACCTGATGCAGGCGCTGCGCGCCAAGTTCGGCAACGACCTGGTCACCGCCGCGATCACCGCCGACGGCACCGACGGCGGAAAGATCGACGCGGCGGACTACGGGGGCGCGGCCCAGTACGTCGACTGGTACCTGCCGATGACCTACGACTTCTTCGGCGCCTGGGCCAAGAACGGCCCGACCGCCCCGCACTCCCCGCTGACCTCCTACAACGGCATCCCGACGCCGGGCTTCTACTCCGACAAGGCGATCCAGAAGCTGAAGTCCAAGGGCATCCCGGCCAACAAGCTGCTGCTCGGGATCGGCTTCTACGGCCGCGGCTGGACGGGCGTCACCCAGACCGAGCCGGGCGGCTCGGCGACCGGCCCCGCGCCGGGCACCTACGAGGCGGGCATCGAGGACTACAAGGTCCTCAAGACCCGCTGCCCGGCCACCGGGACCGTCGCCGGAACGGCCTACGCCAAGTGCGGCTCCGAGTGGTGGAGCTACGACACCCCCTCCACCATCGGCGGGAAGATGACCTACGCCAGGAACCAGGGTCTGGGCGGGTCGTTCTTCTGGGAGCTGAGCGGCGACACGACCGGCGGTGAGCTCATCACCGCCATGCGGAACGGCCTCGGCTGATCTTCAACCTCCCGGGTTCAGTCGAGATCGAACGACGGGCCCCCCGACCGCACGGACGCACGGTCGGGGGGCTCGTCCCCGTTCACGCGGGCAGGACCGGGGCCAGCGCGTCGGCCAGCTCGCGGACGTAGTCCTCCGCCTCGCCCCGCACGCCCGGATACTCCTTGCGGAACTCGTCCCAGTCCGCGTCGATCCCGAGGATGTCCCCTCTCGACAGCGGACGCTCGGCGCGATGGTCCCACCCCTCGGCCAGCGTGGCCGTCAGCAGGTCGTAGGAGGGACGGCAGTTGCGGGCCAGCAGCCAGGCGTCGTACAGGTCCTTGCCCTGCGGGTAGATGTCGGTCAGCAGCCACAGCAGCTTCCAGGCCAGCGACAGCTCCGGGGTGGCGGCGTCGAGCTGGATCGGCGGGCCGCCGTCGGCGCGCGGGATCTCGGTCAGCTCGGGTTCGGCCGGGAGCGGCTCGCCGAACACGAAGTCGAGCTGCACGGTGCCCGGCGGCAGACCCTCGGCCCGCCACGGCAGCACCAGCCGCCGCCCCGGCACCTTGTCATAGGTCCAGATGTCGCTGTGGACCGCACCGTCGGCGGACAGCCTCACCGGGTCGCCGGGGTCCCGGCCGGAGACCTCTTCGGCGGCGTCCGCCAGGCCTTCCATCATCCGCGTGGTCTCGTGACCGGCGGCGTCCCATCCCGTGGGGCACACGAAGTCCAGGTCGCCGGGCTCGCGCGCCAGGTCGCCGTACCAGGCGCGCAGCAGCACGCTGCCGCGCAGCACCAGATCATCGGCCCAGCGCGAACCCTCGACGGCCGCCAGCACGTGGTCGACCGCCCGGCGGCGCGCGGCGTACCAGCGCTCACCCTGCTCGCGGGAGGGAAAGCGCGGCTCGCCCGCGCGCATCGCCTTGCGGTGGGGGACCATCGCCGGATCGAACACCGGCGACTGCATCGCGCCGGGAACGGGCCGCAGCGTCGGCGGCAGCCCGAGCCTCCGGGCCTCCTCGTGGTCGGGCGGGTGGTGCGGCAGGTACTCGTCGGCCTCCCAGGGGCCCCATCTGTACTTGTTCCAGTCGGACGCCGTCACAGCTCTCCTTCCGGGAGCACCGGCGCGAGCGCGTTGGCCAGCTCGCGAACGTAGTCCTCCGCCTCGCCCCGCACGCCGGGGTACTCCTTGCGGAACTCCTGCCAGTCCGCCTCGATCCCGGCGACCCGCCCGAGCGTCAGCGCGCCGGGGCCCGGCGTCTCGGAGTGCCCGGTCACCTCGGCCAGCAGCCGGTAGGAGGGGCGGCAGTTGCGGGCCAGCAGCCAGGCGTCGTACAGGTCCTTGCCCTGCGGGTAGGCGTCGGTCAGCAGCCACAGCAGCTTCCAGGCCAGCGACAGCTCGGGGGTGGCGGCGTTCAGGACGGCGGGCCCGCCGCCGTCGGCGCGCGGGATCTCGGTCAGCTCGGGCTCGGCCGGGAGCGGCTCGTCGAACACGAAGTCGAGCTGCACGGTGCCCGGCGGCAGGCCCTCGGCGCGCCACGGCAGCACCAGCCGTTGTCCCGGCACCCGGTCGTAGGTCCAGATGCCGCTGACGACGGCCTCCCCGGCCGCGATCTCGACCGGGTCGCCGTGGGACAGCCGTCCGGCGTCCGAGGCGAGGCCGGTCAGCATCTCCTCGGGGTCGTCCATCGCGGACAGGACGACGAAGTCCAGGTCGCCGGGCTCGCGCGCCAGGTCGCCGTACCAGGCGCGCAGCAGCACGCTGCCGCGCAGCACCAGATCATCGGCCCAGCGCGAACCCTCGACGGCCGCCAGCACGTGGTCGACCGCCCGGCGGCGCGCGGCGTACCAGCGCTCGCCCTGCTCGCGGGAGGGGAAGCGCGGCTCGCCCGCGCGCATGGCCCTGGGATGCTGCTTCAGGGCCGGGTCGAACACCGGCGACTGCATCGCGCCGGGAACGGGCCGCAGCGTCGGCGGCAGGCCGAGCCATCCGGCCTCCTCGGGTTCGGGCGCGTGGTCGGGCAGGTACGGCCGCGCGGGCCACGGACCCGGCCGGTACTCGCCCCACCGGACGGCCGAGACCGTGCCGTCCTCGTCGATCCAGCCGTCGTCCAGGGCGGGGGCGTCGTCGAAGACGACGAACTCGCGCTCCACCGTGTCCACCTCGAGGCCGCCGTGCCGGCGCAGGGCGTTGAGCAGCGCCTTCATCCGCCGTCCGGCGGTCTGCATGCCGACCTCCCGGCAGCGCTGGGTGACGAAGCGCTCCTGGAGGCCGTCGGCGCGGACGCGGCGGGCGTTGCGGGACAGGTGCGCCGAGTGCCGGGCCGCGACCGCCGCGAGCGCGGCGGTGTCGGCGTCCCCGGGGAGCAGCAGCTTGATGTGGTGCTCGAAGTAGAACCCGGGGCCGAGCGCGTCGGCGTCGGTGACGGGGATCCCCTCGGTGCGCGGCGACGCCTCGATCTTCAGGCGGGTCACCGTGAAGCCCGCCGCGCGCAGGTCCGCCGCGGCCCGTTCGGCGTCGGCGCGCGCGTCGGCGAGCGTGCCCCCGGTGCGCAGCGTCAGCATCGGCTGCGACGGCGTGCGGCCACGGTCCAGCAGGATGTGGACGAACTTCAGCCCGCGCGCCTCCGCCCACCCGGCCAGATCGTCGGCGGGGCCGTCCACGGTCACGTGGGTCTCGAACTCTCCGGAGAAGCCCATGCCCGGATGATCCCAAAAGGGACCGACATCGGGCGCGCGGTTTTCCTCAGGACAGGTGGCCGACGAGCTCGTGGCGGGCGCGGTCGAGGTGGTGGTCGAGGGCGGCCTCGGCGCGGTCGGGGTCGCCGGCGGCGACGGCGGCGAGGATCGCGTCGTGCTCGTCGGCGATCTCGGCGGCGCGCAGCAGCCGGAACGCCTGCACCTGCGCCATGCACAACCGCATCTCGGCCATCAGCGCGCCGTGCGCGCGGCTCAGCCGGGGGCTGCCCAGCGCGTCCACCAGCGCCCGGTGGAACCGCACGTCCGGCTCCACGATCGCGGTCGTCCAGTCGGTCCCGGCCGCGCGGATCTCCTCCTGCGCGGCCAGCGCGTCCGGCGGGACCCGGCGGCGGCGCGCCAGCTCCCGCATGACCTGGCTCTCCAGCACCGCGCGGGTGAGGTAGAGGTCGGCGACGTCGGCCGCGTCGAACACCGGCACGCGGGCGGTCTTGTGCGTGCCGCGCGTCAGCAGGCCCTGGCTGACCAGGCGTTCGATGGCGGCGCGGGCGGTGGGCCGGGCGACCTCGTAGCGTCCGGCGACCTCGCTCTCGGGCAGCGAGGTGCCGCCCGGCAGCCGGCCGTCCAGGATGCTCTCGCGCAGCTCGTGCACCAACGCGTCCACCAGCGACAACGCTCGCGGCCGACCAGCCATCGCCCCTGCCCCCTCACGGTCCGCCCGCACGGGCCGGCGAGAAGTATCCCATGCGGCCCCTTGACGCGCCGCGGATTGTCTGACAAGTATACGAACCCTGTTCTAGTGATCTGGGACACCTCCGCAGGCTCCCTCCCCACCCCCAGGAGGTCGTGTTGTACCGCCAAGTGCTGGATCCGCTCGGCGGGTCCCTGGCGTGGTCCGCGTTGTGCGCGGCGATCCCGCTGCTGACCCTGTTCGTGCTGCTCGGCGTGTTCCGCGTGCGGGCGCACCTGGCCGCCGCCGCGTCGCTGGCGCTGGCGGTCGTGCTGGCCGTCGCGGTGTGGGGCATGCCGGTGGGGCAGGCCCTGTCCGGCGCGGCCGAGGGCGGCTTCTACGGGCTGTTCCCGATCCTGTGGATCCTGGTGAACGCGCTGTGGATCTACCGGCTGACCGAGATCACCGGCTGGTTCGGGGTGCTGCGCCGGTCGATCCGGACCGTCTCCCCCGACCAGCGCGTGCAGGCGATCCTGATCGCGTTCTGCTTCGGCGCGCTGATCGAGGCGCTGGCCGGGTTCGGCACGCCGGTCGCCATCACCGCGGTGATGCTGGTGGCCGTCGGGATCGCGCCGGTGAAGGCCGCGACGGTCGCGCTGGTCGCCAACACCGCGCCGGTCGCGTTCGGGAGCATGGGCGTGCCGCTGACGACGCTGGCCGGGGTGACCGGGCTGCCGCTGGACGACCTGGGCGCGATGGCCGGACGGCAGACCCCGGTGATCGCGCTGTTCATCCCGCTGGTGCTGGTGCTGCTGGTGGACGGCCGGCGGGGCGTGCGGCAGACCTGGCCCGCCGCGCTGGTCGCCGGGGTCGCGTTCGCGATCGGGCAGTTCCTCGCCGCCAACTACGTCAGCGTCGAGGTCACCGACATCATCGCCGGGATCGTGGCGGTGGTGGCGCTGCTGGGGTTCCTGCGCGTGTGGCGGCCCGCCGAGGTGCGGCAGGGCGTCGCGGCGCCCGCGGTGGCGGGCGGCTCGTCCGACGCCGTCGACGCCGGGCGCGAGGCGGAGATGCGGCGGCGCGAGACCGGCGAGGGCAGCGCGCTGATGGCGTTCGCGCCGTACCTGGTCATCGTGGTGCTGTTCGCGATCACCCAGCTCGGGCCGGTCAAGGAGTGGCTGGGCGCGCACGGGGTCCACCAGTTCGCCTGGCCGGGGCTGGACGTGCGGACGCCGGGCGGCCAGCCCGCGTCGGCGATGACGTTCAAGCTGGAGCACCTCAAGGCCGCCGGAACGATCCTGCTGGTCGCGGGCCTGATCACGATGGCGCTGTACCGGGTGTCGCCCGGACGCGCGGTCCGGGCCTACGGCGCGACGCTGCACCAGCTCCGGTGGACGATCGTGACGGTGACGTGCGTGCTGGCGCTGGCGTGGGTGATGAACCTGTCGGGGCAGACCACCACGCTCGGCACGGCGCTGGCGCACACCGGCGAGGCGTTCGCGCTGCTGTCGCCGGTGGTCGGCTGGCTCGGCGTCGCGGTGACCGGCTCGGACACCTCGGCGAACTCGCTGTTCGGCGTGCTCCAGGTGACGGCCGCGCGGGAGACCGGCCTGGACCCGGTGCTGCTGGCCTCGGCCAACTCCACCGGCGGCGTCCTCGGCAAGATGATCTCGCCGCAGAACCTCGCGGTGGCCGCCGCCGCGATCGGGATGGCCGGGAGCGAGAGCACGATCTTCCGCCGGGTCATCGGCTGGAGCCTCGGGCTGACCGCGGTGTTCGCGGTGTTCGTCTACCTTCAGTCGACCCCGGTACTGGGATGGATGGTCGTGGGATGACCCTCGGCAGACCCCTGCGCGTGCTGTGCGCGCCGGACAAGCTGCGCGGCGCGCTGGACGGCGCGCGGGCCGCCGCCGCGCTCGCCGCCGGGGTGCGGGCGGCGGGCGGCACCGCCGTCGAACATCCCCTCGCCGACGGCGGCGAGGGCTCGCGGGAGGTCGTGCAGGCCGCCCGGGGCGGGCGCGTGGTGCCGGTGGAGAGCGTGGACG
>NZ_BCQR01000152.1 GCF_001552175.1 Actinomadura kijaniata NBRC 14229 | reverse complement strand
CCGACGCCGCGACCCAGGAGGCCGCCGAGGCCCGCGCGGCCGCGGAGGAGGCCGCCGCCGAGCGGGACACCGCGCGCGCCGAGTACCGGGAGGCCCGCGACGCCGTCGAGCAGGCCACCGCCGCGCGGATGGCCGCCGAGGCCGAACGCGACCGGATCGGCGAACGCGAGAACGAGCTGCTGGCCGCGCTGGAGGCCGCCCGCTCCGAACTGGTCACCCTGCACGCCCGGCTGTCGGAGAGCGAGACGATCGCCGAGGGGCAGCGCATCGAGGCCGCCGCCGCCCGCCAGTCCGCCGAGGACCTGCGCGCCGCCGTGCGGGGGGCCGAGGCCGAGCGGGGCCGCGCGGTCGCCGAACGCGACCAGACCCACGCCCGGCTCCAGGAGGCCGAACAGCTCAACTGGCAACTCGGCCGCGCCAACGACGAGCTGCGCGGCGCCCTGGCCGCCCTCACCGCCGAACGCGACGCCGCCCGCGCCGAGGCCGAACGCGCCCGCCGCAGCGTCGACCTGCTCACCCGGAGCGTTCCGGCGAACGCCCCGCGCCCCGACGTCGATCTCGAACCGCCGACCGGCCTGCACTCCGTCAACGGTTTCCGGCTTCCGCACGCCGGCTGAGCCGCCCTCCGAAGGGGCGGGGAAGGGAGGTGCGCCAGGTCCCACACAGCACTGGCCCGTGCCGGCCGCCCGCGGTGCGTTCCGGGGTCCGCGGGCGGCCGGCGCTCAGCGTCCGGGGCCGTTCCCGGCGCGGGCGCGCAGCACGGCGGTGTAGTCCAGCGCCCCCGCGTGCACGGCCGCGTGCACCGCGCGGGCGATCCGCGCGCCCCACCGCGAACGCGGACCGGCGAACGGCTCGGGTTCCCCGTCCTCGGGCGCGACCACGCAGATCGCGTCGGAGGCGGTCCCGGTGCAGGGGTAACCGGCCTCCAGCAGCGCCTGCGTCTTGGCCTCGGTGGCGGTGACGACGGCGTTGACCAGGGCCGCGTCGGTGAGGGCGGCGGGGACGCGAACGGTGATGTTGACCGTTCCGGGGCGCGGCGCGCCGTCCAGGCGGATCGGGGCGAGCTCGGGGTCGGTGGCGCCCTCGGGGGCGGCGGCCCAGGTCGGGACGCGCAGGCCGACGGTCGTGGCGACGGCGACGCCGCCGTCCTCGCGGCGGACGGTGCGGTCCACCGACGCGGCCGTCAGCATCCCGACACCGGGCCCGGCCAGGCCGAGGCCCGCGGCCATCTCCCGCAGGTGCTCGACCGGGTCGGTACGCGAGTACGCGCCGGGGACCTGCGCGTTCATCACCCAGGCGACGGGGCCGATGCCGCCGCCGAGCAGCGCCGACGAGACCGCCCGCATGCCGGGGCCGGTGCGCCACACGGTGGTGGCCAGGACGGCGCCGTCCTCCTCGCGCCGCGCCGTCTCCAGGTTCACGGGCGCTCCAGGGACAGGATCGGGCGGCCGTCGGGGCCGGGGGTGACGTGGACGCGGGCGTCGAAGTGCTCGGCGACCGTCTCCCGGGTGAGGACCCGCCGCGGCGGGCCCGCCGCCGCGACCCGGCCGCCGGACACCAGCACCAGGTCGTCGGCGTACTGCCCGGCCAGCGTCAGGTCGTGGATGGTGGTGACGACCGTCAGCCCGTCGTCCCGGCGCAGCCGGTCGATCAGCTCCATGACCTGCTGCTGGTGGCCGATGTCCAGGGCGGTGGTGGGCTCGTCGAGCAGCAGCGCCGAGGTCTGCTGCGCCAGGGCGCGGGCGAGGACGACGCGCTGGCGTTCCCCGCCCGACAGGTGGTCCAGCTCGCGGTCGGCCAGTTCGGCCAGGTCGAGGCGTTCCAGGACCTCGGCGGCCACCGCCCGGTCGCGGGCGCTCTCGCGGCCCAGATGGGGGATGTAGGGGGAGCGGCCCAGCAGGGTGTAGTCGAACACCGTCATCCCGGCGGGCAGGTTCGGGGTCTGCGGGGCGTAGGCGACCAGGCGGGCGCGGTGCCGGGGCTTGAGCGCGCGCGGGTCGACGCCCCCGACGGTGATCCCGCCCTGGCAGGGGAGCAGGCCGAGGACCGCGCGCAGCAGCGTCGACTTGCCCGCGCCGTTGGGGCCGATCACCGCCGTCCACGACCCGGCGGGGACCGTCAGCGACACTCCCGCCAGCACCGGGCGGCCGTCGAGCGCGACGTCCAGGTCGCGGACCTCGATCGTCACGTGCTCACCTGCCTGCGGGCCGCGCGCAGCACGACCACGAAGAACGGGCCGCCGACGAACGCGGTCACCACGCCCAGCGGCAGCTCGCCCGGCGCGACGGCCAGGCGCGCCACCAGGTCGACCAGCTCCAGGAACGCCGCGCCGGCCAGCAGCGACAGCGGCAGCACGATCCGGTAGGAGCCGCCCGCCAGCCGCCGCACCACGTGCGGCACCACGATCCCGACGAACCCGATCAGCCCGCTCATCGCCACCGCGCACGCGGTCGCCAGCGACGCCGCCGCCAGCACCAGCAGCCGGATCCGCGCCGCCGACAGGCCGAGCGCGGTGGCCTCCTCGTCGCCGACGGCCAGCACGTCCAGCAGCCGCCCGTGCAGGACCAGGATCACGCTGGACACCAGCGCGTACGGCGCGACGACCGCGAGCTGGTGCCAGTCGGCCGACCCGACGCCGCCCAGCACCCACGCGTAGATCCGCTGCAGCTCCTCCGACCGGTACTGCAGCACGAACGTCTGCATCGCGCCCAGGAACGACGACACCGCGATCCCGGCCAGCATCAGCGTGGCCGAGTGCGACGCGCCCTGCCCGGCGACGTTGCCCAGCAGGTAGGCCAGCGCCACCCCGCCGAGCGCCCCGGTGAACGCCGCCAGCGGCACCGTCAGCCCGGGGTCGCCGGGCAGCAGCGCGATCGTGAGCGTCGCGCCGAGGCCCGCCCCGGAGGCCGCGCCCAGCAGGTAGGGGTCGGCGAGCGGGTTGCGGAACACCCCCTGGTACCCGGCCCCGGCGACGGCCAGCAGCCCGCCGACCAGCGCCGCCATCAGGACGCGGGGCAGGCGCAGCTCGAACAGCACGTTCCACTCGACGGCGCTCAGCCCCGAGTCCACCTCGACCAGCGGCAGCCGGTCGGCCAGGGCCTTCAGCACCCCGCCGACCGGCAGGTCCGCCGCGCCCGACAGCAGCCCCGCCAGCAGCGCGGCGACGAGCACGGCGGACGCGACGGCCAGCTGCGCCGGACGCAGCCGCGCCGCCGCCCTCACCTGTGTCTTCACGCTGTGCGGGTCACTTACCTTCCGACGCCTCGCGGACCGCGCCGCCGATGGCCTTCACGAACTCGGGCAGGCGCGGGCCCCAGCGGGAGGCGACGTCGTCGTCGAGCGCGACGACGTTCTTGTTCCGGACGGCCTTCAGGTCCTTCCAGCCCGGCCGCTTCGCGACCGTCTCCGGCGACTGCTGGCAGCACTGGGTGTCGGCCAGGAAGACCAGGTCCGGGTCGTCCTGGAGCAGCGACTCCCGGGACAGCTGCGGGTAGCCGCTGCCCTGCTTGTCGGCGTCGTCGGCGATGTTGCGCAGCCCGAACAGCCCGTACAGCTGCCCGATGAACGTCTTGGACGTCACCGTGTGGAACTGCTGGTCCAGCTCGTGGTAGTAGCTCAGCCGCCCGCTCCTGGGAGGCTTCGCCGCCGCGACCTCCTGCTGGATCCGGTTGCGCATGTCGTCGGTGACGCGCTTGGCGTCGGCGTCCCGCCCGGTGGCCCGGCCCAGGTCGAGGATCTGGTCGTAGGCCTCGTCGAGCTTGGTGGCGGCGGGCTCCACCAGCACCGGCACCTTCACCTTCCGCAACGCCGCGACGATGCCGTCCTGGTCGTTGGACAGCACCACCAGGTCCGGCTTGTAGCCGATGATCGCCTCGGCGTTCGGCTTGAAGCCCGACAGCTTGGTCCGGGGCGCCTGCGCGGGGTGGTCGGACTGGTCGTCGACCGCGACGACCTGGGAGCCCGCGCCGATCGCGAACAGCGTCTCGGTGTGGGTAGGGGACAGCGACACGATGCGCCTGGGCGTCGCGGGGATGGTCACCGCGCCGTTGGCGGCCTCGACGGTCACCGTCCGGGCCGGGGCGGAGGTGTCCTTGTCGGCGGAGCCGCCGCCGCAGGCCGCCGCCAGCGTCAGGGCGCCGCCCGTCAGGGCCGCGCCGAGGGCGCGAAGGGGTCGCACGAGAAGCCTCCAAGGCTGCCGGGAAGGCGCGCGGCCCGCCGGTGACGGGTTCGGCCTTCCGCGAGGTCGAGAGTCGTCGGCGCGCGGGAGGCGACCTGGCTACGTCCGTCACCGGGGAGGGGACGGCATCACAGTTGCGGGACAGCGCCGGATTCGCACCGGCTTCGCTCCGTGACGCGCTTGACCTGCAACGTTACCAGCAGGTTCGGCGGGGCCCGGTGCGGGCCCGTTCCACCGCGGCCCGGCGCCGCGAACCCGCTGATCACGGAACCGGCGGGATGGTCCGGCCGCACCGGGTGGGGCCGCCGGAAAACGCGTCCGGGGGCGAGGACGCGAACCGTTCATCTGACGGGCCTTGTCCGTTTCCCGGGTCCGGCCCAAAGGTCGGAGCGACCGACCCTGGAGCCGCCTCATGGACAACACGGAACACACCGCCTCCGCGACGTTCGGATCCGCCCTGCTGGGCCACCTGCTCATCGCCCTGTGGTCCGGAGTGCCCGCCGCGGTGCTGCTGCTGGCGGGGGAGACCCGGGCGGGCGTCCTCTGCCTGCTGCTTCCCGCCGCGCTCACGATCTGGGCCACCGCCCGCCTCGTCCGCCGACCTTGAGAACCCGCCGCTCCTGGACCGGGAACGGCTGGAATCCGACGGCCGAGGCTCGCCACTATGGTTGCGCCCGAGACGCGGATCGGCCCGAGAGCAGAGGGCGCACGATGGAACTGATCAGCCTTTCGGACGGCGACAACGGCTTCCGGGCGCGCGTGCTCGGGCGCCGGTCGCCCTTGCGCACCGTCCCCACACCGTCCCCGACGCATCACGAACATCACACTACGAACGCATTTTGCGGGGACTCCTAGGGATCATCGGATTTTTGGGTATGTCCCCGCGTCGTCGTCCCCGTCGGAAGGAGCGTCCTCGGTGAGCACGCGTTCGATCCCGTCCGCCCAGGAGTCCGGCCCCGGCGAGGAGCGGGGGGACAGGCGCCACCAGATCCGCCGCCGGCTGGAGCGGCTGATCGGGATCGCGGCGACCGAGGGCAACGAGCTGGTGGCGCTGCGCAACGGAGACGAGATCTTCCCGGCGATGCTGGAGTCGATCCGGTCCGCGCGGCAGACGGTCGACATGATGACGTACGTCTACTGGCGCGGCGCCATCGCCGAGGAGTTCGCCGAGGCGCTGTGCGAGCGGGCCAGCGCGGGCCTCCGGGTGCGGCTGCTGCTGGACGCCATCGGCAGCTGGCAGATCGAGGGGCGCCTGCTGAACCGGATGAGCGAGTCCGGGGTGACCGTGGCCTGGTTCCGCAAGCCGCACCATCTGTCGCCGCTCAAGCAGAACCACCGCTGCCACCGCAAGGTCCTGGTGGTGGACGAGCACACCGCGTACACCGGGGGCGTCGGCATCGCCGAGGAGTGGTGCGGCGACGCCCGCGACGAGCGGGAGTGGCGCGACACCCACGTGCGGGTCCGGGGGCCCGCGGTGGACGGGATCGCCGCCGCGTTCGCGCAGAGCTGGGCCGAGTGCCACGACGAGCTGTACGACGACCGGGACCGCTTCACCGCCCAGCCGGCGGCCGGCGACGCGGTGGTGCAGGTGGTGCGGGGCTCGGCCAGCTTCGGCTGGCAGGACATGCAGACCCTGATCCGCGTGGTGCTGGAGTCCGCGACCGACCGGATCCGGCTGGCCTCGGCGTACTTCGCGCCCGACGACTACTTCACCGAGCTGCTGTGCGCGACCGCCCGCCGCGGCGTCGAGGTGGAGATCCTGCTGCCGGGCCCGCACGCCGACAAGCGGGTCAGCCGCCTGGCGAGCCAGCGGCACTACGAGACGCTGCTGGAGTGCGGGGTCCGCATCCACCAGTTCCAGCCGTCGATGCTGCACGCCAAGATCATCACGATGGACCGGATGGTCTCGCTGGTGGGCTCGACCAACTTCAACCGCCGCTCGCTCGACCACGACGAGGAGGTCATGCTCGCCGTCATCGACGACGACCTGACCGCCACGCTGGACGCCCACTTCGACGAGGACCTGGGCCGGAGCGAACGGGTCGACCACGCGCGCTGGGCGCGGCGGTCCCTGGCCCAGCGGGCCAAGGAGATGTCGATCACTCCGCTGCGCCGCTTCCTGTAGCGGGGTTTCACGCCCCGATTCGCGGCTACAACCGCTCCGGACGCGAGGAGGCGAGCGGATGCTGCTCATCACCAACGCCAGGGCCGGGACCTCCGACGCCGAGACGATCGACCGGGCCGAGGCGATCCTGCGCGAGGCGGGCCCGGTCACCCGCGTCGCCTGCTCGGAACCGGAGGACCTGGACCGCGCGCTGGCCGGGCACGACGACGGGACGGTCGTGGCGGCCGGCGGCGACGGCTCCATCCACACCCTGGTCCAGGCCCTGCACCGGCACGGGGAGCTGGAGGACCGGGTGGTCGGGCTGCTGCCCCTGGGCACCGGCAACGACCTGGCCCGCAACATGGGCATCCCGCTGGAGGCGGCGGCCGCCGCCCGGCTGGTCGCCGGGGAGGGGCGGCCGCGCGCCCTCGACCTCTTCGTGGACGACGCCGGCGGCGTCGTGGTGAACGCCGCGCACGTCGGTATCGGCGCCGAGGCCGCCGAGGCCGCGACGCGCTTCAAGCCGCTGTTCAAAACGGCCGCGTTCCCGCTGGGCAGCCTGCTGGCGGGGCTGCGGCACACCGGCTGGCGGCTGCGCGTGGAGGCCGACGGCGACCTGGTCACCGACGGCAGGGTGCTGATGGTCGCGCTCGGCAACTCCTCCGGCATCGCCGGGGGCAACGCCGATCTCGCGCCGGGCGCCTCCCCCAGCGACGGTCGCCTCGACCTGGTGGTCTCCGCGGCCACCGGACCGCTGGCCCGCGTCGGCTACGCCCTGCACCTGCGTTCCGGACGGCACCTGCGCCGCGACGACGTCGTCCGCACGATCGCCAAGGAGGTGTCGGTGAGCGGGGAGCCGTTCCGCGTCAACACCGACGGCGAGGTCTCCGAACCGGTGACCAGCCGCACCTGGACCGTGGTCCCCAGAGCCTGGCGCCTGCTGATCCCCTGACCCCACCCGGCTCGGATCCCATCCGGCCCCCCCATCGCGGCCTCCGACGGCGGAACGGTCCCGCCCGGTGTGCCGGGCGGGACCGTTCCCTCTGGTGATCCGCCGTCAGTGGCCGACCAGCACGGGCTTGGCCGCCTCCTCGTCGCCGGCCGGGTCGGCCGGCCCGGCGGGGCGGCCGGAGTCACGGTTGAGCAGCAGGAGCAGCGCCGTGGCCAGGCCCGCCAGCGCGAAGACCGCGGTGGCGGCGAAGCCGGCCTGGAAGCCGTCGTTCAGCGCCTCGGGGCTCGTGCCCCTGGTGTAGGCGAAGGCGACCGAGGAGGCGATCGCGATGCCGAGTGCCGCGCCGATCTGGAAGACCGCGTTGTTGATGCCCGACACCAGGCCGGACTCCTCGGCCCTGGCGCCCGTCAGCGACGCGATGGAGGCCGCGACGTTGGTGCTGCCGATGCCGGAGCCGAAGACCACCAGGCCGAAGAACAGGTCGCTCCAGTAGCCGCCGTCCGGGTCGATCTGGGTCAGCAGCAGCAGTCCGCCGAACAGCAGCGACATGCCGACGATCGCGATCGGCTTGTAGCCGACCCTGGCGACCAGCCGGGCGCTCACGTTGGCGCCGATGATCGACATGACGGCGTAGACCGCGGTGCTGAGCCCGAACCTCACGGCGCTGTAGCCGAGGACCTGCTGGGCGTAGAGGGAGGTGATCAGAGCCCCGCCGTACACGGCCATCGCGACGATCAGCATCAGGACGTTGCCGCCGACCACGGTGGGCGAACGGAAGATCCGCAGCGGGACCAGCGGCGCCTGCGACCGATGCTCGATCACGGTGAAGACCACGAACAGGACGACGGCGGCGACCAGCAGGCCGATCGTCTGGCCGCTGCCCCAGCCGACCAGCGGGGCCTCGGAGACGGCGTAGACCAGCATGGCGATGGCGGCGGTGACGGTCACCGCGCCGGCGGGGTCGAACCGGCGGCGCCCCTCCCGGACGGGGGTCTGCTTGAGCAGGCGCGGGCCGAACAGCAGCACCACGGCGACGACCGGGACGTTGATGTAGAAGATCCACTCCCAGCCGAGGCCGTCGGTGATCGGGCCGCCGATGAGCAGCGCGGCGGTGGCGCCGAACGCGCCGACGCCCGTCCAGATCCCCAGGGCCTTGTTGCGTTCGGGTCCCTCGGCGAAGGTGTGCATCAGCACCGCCATCGCGGTCGGGGTCATCACCGCGGCGGCCACGCCCTGCACGACCCGGGCCGCGACCAGCACGGTGTCGGTCCAGGCCAGCCCGCACAGCACCGAGGCGACGCCGAACAGGGCGGTGCCGAACAGGAACATCCTGCGGCCGCCGAGCAGGTCGGCGGTGCGGCCGCCGAACATGAGCAGGCCGCCGAAGCTCAGCAGGTAGGCGCTCATCACCCACTGGACGCCGCCGGGCGCGAAGCCGAGCTCCTGCTCGATCGAGGGCAGCGCCAGCATGACGATCTGCGAGTCGACGATGACCATGAAGAACGACGCCACCAGCAGGGTGAGCGCCAGCCATCTCCGCCGGTCGGGGGCGGCTTCCTGCGTCGTACGCCGGTCAGGGCGTGTCTGGGACATGGGAGTCCTCGTTTCCTTTCCTAGGACAGGCTGTCGTTCCCGACGTCCGGCGGGGTGCCGGCGGCACGTCGGGGCAGCACGAAGCCACCACGCGGGTTCCGCGGTGGTCGTGTCGTGGGGGGTGGGCTGTGTGCCCGAAGGGGAAGGTGCCTAGGGCCGAGGGGGAACCCTCGCGGCCAGGCACATGCGGTCCAGCGCGTTCGCGACGGAGACCGCCATGATCAGATTGGCGAGGTTGTAGGGGCCGAGCAGCCGTTCGGCCTCGCCGTACTCGTCGTCCGGCACTCCGCCGGCCGGAAGCCGGGTCATGACCTCGGTGAGGGCCAGCGCCGCCCGCTCCGACTCGGTGAACCGCTCCGAGTCGCGCCAGCCCGCCAGCTCGTTGAGCCGCTCCTGTTTCTCACCCAGGTGCAGCGCCTCCCTGATCCGCTGGGCCAGGAAGTACGCGCAGCCGTTGAGCTGGGCCACGCGGATCCGCGCCAGTTCTCTCAGCCGGTCATCGGTCAGCCCTTCGCGCCGGAGGACCTCCTCCAACTCGGACACCAGGCCGACGGAGCGCGGCGACACGGCGGCCAGTTCGATCCGCTGCCTGGTCATCGGGCTTCACCTCCTTTTCGTCGCTCCTGTGGTCTTCTGCCGGAGAACAGTGTGAATTCGAGGGGCGGCCGGGAACAACAGTGAAGTTCTCACCCTCCGGTAAGGTCCTCTTACCGAAGAAGGGCGCTGATGAACTGGCAGGAGCTGGAGACGTTCTTGACGCTGGCCGAGGAGCTGCACTTCGGCCGGGCGGCCGAGCGGCTGCACGTGTCGCGGGCCCGGGTGAGCCAGATGACCAAGGCGCTGGAACGGCGCGTCGGGGGCCCGCTGTTCGAGCGCACCAGCCGCCAGGTGTCGCTGACCCCGCTCGGGCGGCAGCTGCTGGACGATCTCGAACCGCACCACCACGGCGTCGTCGAGGCCCTGGCCAGGGCGTCCGACACCGCGCGCGGCACCGGCGGCGTCCTGCGCGTGGGATTCTCCAGCCCGCTGGCCAGCGAGCAGCTGATGACCATCATCGAGGCGTTCCGCAAGGATCACCCGAGGTGCGAGGTGCAGATTCGTGAGGTCCACCTGTCGGACCGTTTCGGCCTCCTGCGCAAGGGCGAACTCGATCTCCAGCTCATCGAGGTGCCCGTGGACGAGCCCGATGTGACCGTCGGCCCGGTCCTTTTCCGTGACCCGCTCGTTCTCGCGGTGTCCGGCACCCACCGCCTGGCCGACCGCGCGGCGGTCTCGCTGGAGGATCTGACCGACGAGACGGTGCTGGTCATCGATGGCATGGATGATTGTTTCAAGGCCCAGCTGATCCCGGATCGGACCCCGAGCGGCAGGCCCATCCGCCACCTGGCCACCACCCGGTACTGGCAGGAGTTGCTGGCGCTCGTCGCCGCCGGCGAGGGCGTCACCATCGCCGCCGCCCAGGGCACCCGCTACTACCCCCGCCCCCACCTGGTCTACATCCCGATCAAGGACGCCGATCCCCTTGAGTACGCGCTGCTGTGGCGTACGGCCAGCGTCTCGGCGAAGGGTCTGGCGTTCGTCCGAACGGCACTGGAGGCGTCCACCGCCACCAGGTCAGAGCCGCTCTAGCGCTCGGGCGGTTTCCCGAGCTCATGCCGCCCACCGACAGGCACCCGGACCTCAACCATGTCCGGCATCCGTCGGGCGCTCTGCGGCCTGATCCCGTCGGCCCACAACCGACGCCGAGACGTGTCGCGATCACAGCGCCGACCGGCATGCATCCCGACGGCTTGCCCCCGGCCGCCCGGCTTTGCCCCAGATCGACGGGATCGCCGCCACCAAAGCCGCTGAGTCACGTCATCGCGGCGCTGGACCGGTACCACGCTGGCGTGGACGTGAGACCGTCTTCCAAAGCCCTGGCTCACGGCGCTGGCTCACGGCGCTGGCTCACGGCGCTGGCTCACGGCGCTGGCTCACGGCGCTGGCTCACGGCGCTGGCTCACGGCGCTGGTCCACGGCGCTGGCTCACGGCGCTGGCTCACGGCGCTGGCTCACGGCGCTGGTCCACGGCGCTGGTCCACGGCGCTGGCTCACGGCGCTCGCCCGGGGGAGGGCTCGCGCCTCGCCACGTCTTGGCGAGCGCGACACCGCTTCGCGATCTGGTCTGCGGACCCTCGCCTCCAGCGTCGGGCCCGCAGACCAGGTAAGGCGCTCGCGTGCGTGGCTGGAGTCCACTTTGAAACAGGCTCTAGGTGGCCCGGCGGTGACGGGCCTGGTCCTGCTGGTGGTGCTGGGTAGGCGGGTTGCTACCAGTGCGCCTCCCGCCAGCGGGGGGCCGCCACCGTCGCAGGTCAGGTGGCGCCTGGGGCTCGTCCTGTCGCGGTCGGTCGCGGTTGACCGGACGCGGGGCGAGGTCAGAGCTGAGCCAGCCAGAACGGGGTGCCCTGGTTGTCGGTGCATTCGGTGGTGCGGCCGTAGGGGTGGTCTTCGGGGTCGGCGGCGGTGCCGCCGTGGTCGCGGACTCGGGTGATGGCCGTGCTGATGTCGGCGACCGTGAACGTCGGGACCGCGGCGGCCTCGCCGAATCCGCCGTGGAGGCCCGTTGCGGGGCGGACCTCGGTGCCGTGGTTGTGGACCCTCCAGCCGTCGGGGACGGTGCCGGGGGAGAACTCCCAGCCCAGGGCGGTGCTGTAGAACGCGCGGGCGCGGACGGTGTCGGGGACCTGGAGGGTCACGTGGGCGATCTCTCCGGGGGCCGGGACGGGGGTGACGGTCTCGTCCGGAACGGCGAGATCGGCGGTGGGCGGCTGGTAGAGCGAGAAGGGCAGGCCCTGGTCGTCGACGCACATCGAGGCCAGGCCGTAGGGCTCGTCGGTGGGTTCGCCGGCCTCCCCGCCCGCGGCTCGGATGCGGTGGATCGTGTCGTGGATGTCGGACACGGCGACGGCCAGGTGCAGGGTGCGGCGTTCCTCTCCGCCCCACAGGCCGATGTGCTGGTGGGGCAGGCCCTCGACCTGGCGTCCCTGGTGGCCGCTGCCGGGGGCGAACGACCATTCGAGCACCGCGCCGTAGAAGTCGGTGGCGCGAACGATGTCGGGCGTCCACAGGGAGGCGTAGCCGATGTCGCCGTGCCGGGGGGCGGCGGACACGGGCGGCATCGTGATCATCCAGCGGTGGCCGAACGGGTCGAGGACGACGCCGTTGCGGCCGAAGTCGTAGTCGGTGACGGGACGGACCGGGCGGGCGCCGAGTTCGACGGCGCGGTCGAAGATCGTGTCCACGTCCGGGACCCGCAGGTAGAGCGACTGGCTGGGGCCGCCCCGTGCGGTGGGGCCCAGCAGGTCGAGCTCGGGCCATTCGTCGGCGAGCATCAGCACCGAGTCGCCGACGGCGAGTTCGGCGTGGCCGATCCGGCCGTCCTCCATCACGATCGGCTCGCCGCGCAGCCGGGCCCCGAACGCCTCGGCGTACCAGTCCAGGGCGCGGCGGGCGTCGTCGACGCAGAGGTAGGAGTTCAGGGAGTGGAGCGTGGCGACGAGTCGCCGCTCCGGGGTGGCCGGGCGGGCGGTGGTCGCGGTGACCTGGGCGGACATGGTGCCTCCTGTGGGGCGCAGCAGGGCGCGGCGCAGGCGTTCGCGCAGCCGCGCGGCGAAGATCGGGTCGGGGGCGACCGGCTCGACCGGGGTGCGGAGGGCGTCCAGCGGATCAGTCATCTCGGCCCTCCTTCACATGGTCGGCGTAGGTCTGGCGGAAAGCGGCCCGGGCGCGCACCAGCAGCGCCTCGGTGGCGTGCACGGTGCGTCCCAGGAGCTCGGCGACCTGGGGGACCGGCAGGCCGTCGAGGTAGCGCAGGGTGAGCGCCGCCTGGTGGTGGGGCCCGAGATCCTCCAGGACCTCGCGGGCGACCAGGGCGTCCAGCCGTTCGTCCCAGGGATCGTCGGTGGGGGACAGCCCGCCCTCGATGGCGTGGAGGCCGCGCTCCTCCCGGGCGGCCCGGCGCCAGTGGTCGACGAGTTTGCGGCGGGCGACCCCGATCAGCCAGGCCGTGGTCAGCTCCGGCGGGTCCGGTCTGCGGACCGCCTCGACCGCGGCCAGGAACGTCTCGGCGGTGAGGTCCTCGGCCAGGGCCCGGCGGCCGCATCGGGACAGCAGGTAGCCGTAGACCTCCGGCAGCGCCACGTCGTACAGATCCAGAAGCGCCGGCCCGAGGTCCGGTTCGAGTCGTCCCGGTCGGCCCATACCCCTTCATCGTTTCGCGGGCCGGTTCTCCGACGGGCCATCACAAGATTTTTTGACCCGCGGGCGGAACACCACGGGAGGAGGTGCGGTATGCGGGGGATTAAAGCGGTGTGTCGTTCACGGAACCGCTGACGCTCTACACCGCCGACGGCGTGCGCATCGACGCCGGTCACCGGCGGGGCGAGAACGGGTGGTGCTTCATCGTCGCGCACGGTTTCACCTGCTCGTGGCGGCAGCCGATGCTGCTGCGGATCGCCGAGGGGCTCAACCGGCACGGCGGAGTGATCTCCTTCGACTTCCGTGGCCACGGCCGGTCCGGGGGCCGCTCGACGGTCGGGGACCGGGAGGTGCTCGACATCGAGGCGGCCGTCGCCGCCGCGCGCCGCCGGGGTTACGAGCGCGTCGCGGTCGCCGGGTTCTCGATGGGCGCCGCGGTGGCGGTACGACACGCGGCGCTGCACGGCGGCGTGGACGCGGTGGTGTCGGTGAGCTCGCCCGCGCGCTGGTACTACCGCGACACGGTGCCGATGCGCCGCGTTCACTGGGCGATCGAACGCCGCGCCGGTCGTCTGGCGGTACGGCTGGCGCGGCGCACCCGTGTCTCGGCCAAGGGATGGAACCCGACTCCCGAGGCCCCGTACGAGGTTGCGGGCCGGATCGCGCCGACGCCGCTGCTGGTGGTCCACGGCGACGCCGACCAGTTCTTCCCGCTGGAGCACGCGCGCCAGCTCTACGAGGCGGCACGCGACCCGCGCGAACTGTGGATCGAACCCTCCTTCGGCCACGCGGAGGTCTCCGCGACCCCGGACCTGATCGAACGCATCGGCGCCTGGGCGACGGCCTGGCCCCGACCGTGACCCTGGCTCACCGGCGCGGCCGGAGGCGCCGCGGACCGGTCGCGGCGCCTGACTCCGGTGGCGTGAAGGCTGTGGCGATTGCGAGGTCGGCCGGACGAGGCCGAGGCCCGTGCGGATGTGGCGCCTGTGGAAGCGTGACCGGGGCCGTACCGGCTGCACCGGTACGAGAAGGGGTGGGGCGAGCTGTCGGCCGCGCCCCGTGGGACGCGTCCCGACCAAGCCGTTGAGGCGCGGTCAATCGATGACGCGGTCGTCGCGGTGGGCGCCGTAGAACGCGGACTGGCGGGCCATGATCTCGCGCAGCGGCGTGCCGCGCGGCACGCCGTAGACGGTGCCGGGGAAGTCCATCCCCTGCTGCACCTCCCACAGCTCGTCATGCCGGTCGGGCGAGAACAGCTCGGCCGGATCACCGGCGGCGATCCAGCCGATGGGGACGACCGTTCCGGGCCCGATACGGGAATTGACGTGGAGCACGCTGTTTATGCGCAGCTCCGAACCGGTGCCCGCGACCGCGCCGGGAAAGATCGAGACGCCCGTCGCGACGAACACCTCGTCCTCGACGGTGGCGCCGTTGACATGGGCGTGCGGGCCGACCAGGACCGAACCGCCGAGCACCGCCGGATGCTCGGAACGGCCCTTGACCACGGCGTTCTCCATCACCGTCGTGTTGGCGCCGACCCGCACCTCGCCGTCTTCGGCCGTGAGCACCGCGCCGTGCAGCACACGGGCCCCCTCCCCCAGGACCACCGCCCCGCACAGCACGGCGGACGGTGCCACGTACGCGGAATCGGGAACGACGGGACGCGCCCCACGATGCTCCAGCAACATCTGACCTCCTAGGCGAATGCCTCGACGTCGGGCAACTCGGCGTTCCTGACCGGGGTGAACACCTCGCCCTCGTAGTGCCGCGCCTGGCAGGAGAAACGGACCGCCCGCGCCTCCAGCCACCGCAGCAGCGCGGTGACCTGCGGGAAACCGTCAGGGTGGATCTCCTGTCGCGCGGTCAGCGCCCAACCGCCGTCATCGCGGGGCTGGAACTCGGCGGACACGACCCCGCCGATGCGCCAGGCGGGCTCCCGGCGGGCCAGGACCGGGTAGGGGACCTGCTCGGTCCGGACCTGCCCGGTCTCGTCCTCGAACGCCTCGGCGAAGTCGGTCACGATGGTCAGGGTGTCCGGCTGCCGGCCGGTGCCCATGTGCCAGCGCAGCTCCGCGACCTCACCGCGCGACAGATCGGCGGGCAGGTCCGCGGACAGGATCAGTTCGTACACATCCGCCATGTCCGGCACCTTAGCTTGCGGGACCGTCATTTCGATCACCATGCTCCCCATCCGGGGGAGCGAGTTATCCACAGATCTCGCGGACGCCTTCCGGGGAGCGGCGGGCGACCCGCAGCATCGAGGGCATGAGCGAACTCAACGTCCTCTGGACCCGGTCCCCCAACGGCCACGTCGTGCCGGTCGCCCCCGGCGTCGGCTTCGCCCCGGGACCCGGCGCGTCCCTGACGGAACGAGCCAGGGCGATCAGCGGCCTGTTGCCGGAGGGGTGCGCCGTCGCGCGCCGCACGGCGGCCTGGATCTGGGGGCTGGACGTCTTACCCCCGGGAGTGAGCGCGATGGAGTGCGACGTCGATCTCGTCCTCGCGCCGGGACCGATGCCGCCGGGGCGTGACCCCCGCTGGACCGAGCTGCCCGACGACCACGTCGTGGAGAGGGACGGTGTGCGCGTGACGACGCTGGCCCGTACCGCCCTGGACTGCGTGCGCTGGTTGCCGCGCCGGGACGCCGTCGCGGCGCTGGACCAGTTCCTCCGGCGCGGCGTGTCCGAGAAGGAGCTGCGGGCCATGGCCCGCATCCTGACCGGCTACCGGAACAACACGAGGCTCAGCGCGCTGCTGGGCCTCGGCGACGGGGGCGCGCAGTCGCCGGGGGAGAGCTGGGTCCGCCTGATCACGATGGACGCGGGCTTTCCCCGCCCCCGCACCCAGATCCCGATACCGGGGCCGAACGACGAGCTGCTGTACGTCGACCTCGGCTACCCCGACTACCAGGTCGGCCTGGAGTACGACGGCGAGGAACACCACACCGGCCGCCGGGCACGCGCCCACGACGCCGCCCGACGCCGCTGGCTGAAGAAGGAGCGAGGATGGAACGTCATTCCGGTCACCAAGGACTTCCTGCCCCGGCCAGGCCCCTACCTGGAGGCACTGCTCACCACGCTGCTGCAACGCGGCTGGGAGCCCGGCGACGACACCATGGACCGAATAGCCACCCGCCTGGCCCGCCTCAACCGCCGCCGAAGATGACCCACCGGGAAAGACCCCACGAGCCGCCATAACGTATGGCCGCGCCGTATGGCCGCGCCGCACGGCTGCGACGCACGCGGCTGCGACGCACGGCTTCCGGGCTTCGGCCTGTCTTGTCTTCGTTCGTGTACGGGGAAGGAGTGGTTCGCATGCGTTTCCATTCGATTGCCGCTGCGCCTGGAGAGGGTGCCGCGCTGCGTGAGCAGATGTCGAAGCTGTTCGTTGATCCGCCGGTGTTGGATGAGCGGGCTGATCTCGTTCCCGTGCTGTCGTACACCGGGGGCGTGCCCGGGACGTGGGTCACCGCGCCCGAGGTCGTCGCGGGTGAGGCGGTGGGCGGGGCCGGGGTCACGGTCTACGTGCACGGCGGCGGGTTCTCGCAGAGTGAGCCGGCGCTGGAGGAGGTCATGGCCCTGCGGCTGTCGCAGGCCACGGGGCGGCCGGTGTTCCGGGTGGATTACCGGCTCGCGCCCGAGCATCCGTACCCGGCGGCCGTTGAGGACGTGGTGGCCGTCCACCGCAGCCTCGTGGAGCAGGGGGTGCCCGCCGATCGGATCCTGATGGTCGGGGAGTCGGCCGGGGCGACCCTGGTCCTGTCGGCGCTGCTGGTTCTGGCGGAGGCCGGGGACGCGTTGCCCGCGGGTGCCGTCTCGGTGTCGCCGGTTACCGACTTCGCCGTCGCCGGGGTGAACACCGGCGACGGCCGCGATGTCATGACCCCCGAGACGATGGCCGTCATCGCCGAGCACTACCTGGCGGGCGCGCCTCCGGATCAGGCGCCGCAGTCTCCGATCTACGGGGACTTCCGGGGAACGCCGCCGTTGCTGGTCGCGGTGGGAGCGGACGAGCTGCTGCTGGACGACGCGCGACGTCTCGCCCGCGCGGCTGCCGATGCGGGCGCGGAGGTCACCCTCGACGTCTACGAGGACATGCCGCATGCCTTCCATCTGGCTGTCCTGTTCGCGGAGGGGGCGTGGCCGCCCGTGGCCCGCACCTTCCTGGGGCGGCTCGCGGAGTGGGTGAGGCGGCTGGATTGCCGACGGATCATGTGATCGTTTAGCGTGACGGCATGTTCCTCCCCCGTGCGTAGGAGACGCGTCGGCCGGGTCCCGGGTGGCCCGCCCCTCGACGTCCCCCGCACACCCGCGCCGCGCCCGGAGCGCGTCGCGTTCTCTGAGGAACGACTCCCATGTCTTCGTATGCCGTCGTGTTGCGCGTTCCGCATGCCCGCACGACGTTCGCCGCCGCGCTGCTCGGGCGGCTGTCCTACGGAATCGTCTTCCTGTCGTTGACGCTGGCGGTCTCCCAGGCCACCGGATCGTATGCCGTCGCAGGCGTGGCGATGGCGTTGTTCGGGCTGGTCGGGGCGCTGGTGTCGCCGTGGCGGGCGGCGCTGGTCGATCGGCGCGGGCCGCGTCGGGTCCTGCCCGTGATGGCAGCCGCCTACGCGGTGTCGCTGGCGGGGCTCGCCGCTTCCAGCTGGCAACCGGGATCGTCGCGCGTGCTGCTGTGCGGGCTCGCGGCGCTGGGCGGGGCGTGCGCCCCGCCGCTGGGGCGGGTGATGCGGGCGCTCTGGGGCGAACTGGTGCCCGACCGGCGGCTGTTGCAGCGCGCGTTCTCGCTCGACACCGTCGCTAAGGAGCTCGTGTACGTCACCGGCCCGCTGGTGGCGGGGCTGCTCGCGGTGGTCGCGCGCCCCGCTGCCGGGGTAGCCGTGAGCGCCGCGTTGGTGCTCGTCGGAACGTTGGCGCTGGTGTCTTCACCGGCGGTGCGGGACATGCGAGGGCAGAGTGACAAGGAGCGGGACGAGCCGAAGCGGTCGTGGGGCGGTCTCGCCGGGCTGGAGCGGCCCATCGCGGTCGCGGCCGGGACCGGCTTCTGCCTGGGAGCTCTCCACCTCCTCGCCGTCGCGTTCACCGAGGAACGGTCGCAGGCGGCGGCCGTCGCATGGGTGGAGGCGTCGCTCGCGGCCGGGAGCGCCGTGGGCGGCCTCGCCTACGGGGCGGTGACGTGGCGCGCGGACGCGCGGGTGCGGCTGGCGCTGTTGGGGGTGCTGCTCGGGGGACTGGTCGCGGTGGCCGGGAGCATGCCCGGGGTGGTGACGCTGGCGGGAGCCGTCGGAGTCGCCGGACTCTTCGTGTCGCCGCTGCTGACCACCGCCTACCTGATCGCCGACGAGAGCGCCGGGCCGGGGAGCCGCACGCGGGCGGGAGCGTGGGTGAACACCGCCTTCAACGCCGGTTCCTCCGCCGGCACGGCCGGAGCCGGGACGCTCCTGGGCAGCGCCCCCTGGCGTGGTGCTCCGTCCTGGCAGCCCTACCCCTGCTGGTGGCCGCGGTAGCAACCAGTCGACGTTAAAAATCTACAATGTAAAGGAAGGGGCCGACCTCCACTTGACCAGCCCGTTCCGTGCTGGATCCTCCGTTGTGGACGTCGCTTCGCTCGGGTGTGGCTGGGGCCTGTGTCGAAGCGGGCGCCAGCCGCGCACGCGAGCCCGCGGGTCAGAGCGCGAAGCGATGTCGCGCGAGCGCTGTGGGTCAGGGGCTTGGAACGCGGCTGAGGTGTGGCGCGGGAGCCGCCAGGTCCTGTCCGGGGGCGGGTCACCGTTCTGGCGCTGTGTCGTGGCGGGGGTCGAGGGGGCGGCGGCGGAGGGTTCGGGACGTCAGCAGGCCGATGGGCACCGGGGCCCAGAACGTGATGGCCCGGAACAGCAGGACCGCCTGGAGGGCCGGGGCCGCCGTCACCCCCAGGGCGATCAGGGCTCCTGTCAGGGCGGCTTCGGTGGAGCCCACGCCGCCGGGGGAGGGGACCGCGGCGGCCGCCGCCGCGCCGACCAGGTAGGCCGTCAGGAACGGCAGGACGTCGCCGGGGCCGGCTCCCGTGCCGGGGACGGCCAGGGCGCTCAGGGCGAAGGCCAGGCCCAGCACGAACGTCGTCGCGGCCGAGGCCGTCACGGTCAGCAGGAGGTCGCGGGGACGGTGGGCCAGGTCGCGCAGGCCCGCCAGGGCGCGGGTGACGGCCGCCGAGCGGGCCGCGCGGCGGCCCCACAGGGCCGCGGCCGCGAGGAGGATCGCGCCCGCCGCCAGGAGCGGTTCGGGCGGCAGGAACGTCAGGGCGCGGGCGGCGTGGTCGCCCATGGTGTGGAGGGCGCGGTCGTCCGGGTCCACGCCGAGGATCAGCAGCAGGAGGATCAGGTCGGCGGGGGCGCCGGCGACCTGCATGACCGCCACCGCGACGGCGGCCCGGGTCAGGGGAAGGCCGTGGCAGACCAGGTAGCGGGTGTTGACGGCGATCGCTCCCAGGCCGCCGGGGGTGAGGCGGTTGGCCGCCGCCGCGGTGAACTGGGCCATCGTCGTGGGCAGCAGGGGGAGGGCGCGGCCGCTGGCGCCGCGCAGGGCCAGGGCCGCGAAGACGTAGTGCAGCACCGACAGGGCCGCCAGGGCGGGGACGTACTCCCATCGGGTGTCGCGGAACGCGGTGGCGAGCGTGTGCGTGGGGATCAGCAGGGCGGCCGTGGCCAGGGCGGCCAGCAGCAGGGCCGCAGTGAGGGTCCGGCGGGCGCGGGGTCGGCGGGCGCGGGGCCGGGAGGTCTCGGGGGCGGCGCCGCCGCCCGGGACGGCGGGCGCCGTTCGCTCAGCGCCGGCGGCGATCGTCTCCACACCTTCGGTTGTCGGCTCGTTGCCTGAAGGCCGGGGGACCTTCGGGTGCCGCGCGGGAGAACACCTCCCGGCGGTCGGGGGGATCATGCCCGGGGGAGGCGGCCGGTGAACCTGGCCTTCCGGTGTGTGACGGGTTTCAGGCGGCGGGGCGGTACCGCTGGTCGCGGGTGTGGGCGCCGATGTAGCGGAGCGCGGTGCGCAGGGCCCAGTGGTTCAGGCCGCCGGGGAGCATGCGGTAGCCCTGCCGGTGGGCCAGGGCGAGGGCGGTGAAGCGGGCCTGGTCCAGGGGGCTCCAGGGGATGTCGAAGCGGGTGCGGACGATCGGGGGCAGGCAGCCGAAGGTGATGAGGCGGAGGGGGCGTTCGGCGACGAGGCGTCCGGCGCGTTCGGCGAGGGGGCCGCCGACGGGCAGGAGGGTGACGGTGCCGGAGCCGTGCCGGGCGATGTCGAGGGCGCGGGCGGCGGCGGGGGTGAGTTCCAGTTCCCGGGCGCACACGTGCCAGAACCGGGACTGGAACGCGGCGTGGTCGGGCGGGACGGGCCGCATGCTGACGCCGTAGCGGGCGTACCAGGTGACGGTCTCGGCGTAGAGGCGTTCGCGGTCCTCGGCGGTGAGGGTTCCGGGGTGGAACAGTTCGGCGGCCTTGAAGATCTCCCAGGTGAAGGTGGCGTGGGCCCACCAGAACGTCTCGGGGTCGAGGGCGTGGTAGCGGCGGCCGTGCTCGTCGGTGCCGCCGATGGCGCGGTGCAGGTCGCGGATGGCGCGGGCGCGTTCGGGGCCGTCGGGGGCGAGGATGGTGGCCCAGATCTGGGGGACCGAGCGGTGGATGCGGTCGAAGGGGGCGTCGAAGAACGCCGAGTGCCGGGCGACGCCCGCGCCGATGCCGGGGTGCATGAGCTGCATGAGTCCGGCGGCGGCTCCGGGCAGTAGGGAGCGCAGGTCGCCGGCGTACTTCCGGAGCAGGCAGCCGGGTTCGAGGGGCGCGGTCATCCCACCTCCTGGAGGTCGCTGCCTGCCAGGGTGGCCGATCGTGAGACGTGAGTCAATATTCGTCTCACGTCCGCCACCCTGGGGCGGGTCAGGAGGCGGGCCGGTAGACGGCGACGGCGCAGGCGCTGCCGAGGCCGATGTTGTGCTGGAGGGCGAGGCGGGCGCCCTCGACCTGGCGGGCGCCGGCCTCGCCGCGCAGCTGCCAGGTGAGCTCGGCGCACTGGGCGAGGCCGGTGGCGCCGAGGGGATGGCCCTTGGAGATCAGGCCGCCGGAGGGGTTGACGACCCAGCGTCCGCCGTAGGTGGTGGCCCGCTCGTCGACGAGCTTGTGGCCCTCGCCGACCGGGGCCATGCCGAGGGCCTCGTAGGTGATGAGCTCGTTGGCCGAGAAGCAATCGTGCAGTTCGACGACGTCCACGTCGTCGATGGAGACCTCGGCCTCCCGCATGGCGGCGCGGGCGGCGCGTTCGGTGCAGCCGAAGCCGACGGCGGCGATCGAGGAGTGGTCGGCGAAGCTGTCGGGGGTGTCGGTGGCGATGTGGTGTCCGGCGATCTCGACCGCACGGTCCCCGAGGCCGTGCTCGTCCACGAAGCGCTCGCCGGCCACGATCGCCGCGGCGGCCCCGTCGGAGGTGGGGGAGCACTGGAGCTTGGTGAGCGGGTCGAAGATCATCGTGGCGTTCCTGACGTCCTCCAGGGAGTACTCGTCCTGGAACTGGGCGTAGGGGTTGTTCACCGAGTGCTTGTGGTTCTTCCAGCCGATCCAGGCGTAGTGGTCGGGGGTGGAGCCGTACCTCTCCATGTGCTCGCGGCCCGCGTTGCCGAACATCTGCGGCATCGGGGCCTTGTCGATCTCCCAGGGGCGGCCGGAGGTCATCGCCTTCAGGTGGTGGTCGATGATGGTGACCTTGGACTTGCCGACGCCCGCGCCCAGCGAGCCCTTCTGCATCTTCTCCATGCCGAGGGCCAGGACGCAGTCGGCCAGCCCGCCGCGCACCGCCTGGCGGGCCAGGAACAGGGCGCTGGAGCCGGTGGCGCAGGCGTTGGCGACGGTCATCACCGGGATGCCGGTCATGCCGACCTCGTACAGGGCGCGCTGGCCCATCGCGCCGTACATGGAGCCCGCGTAGGCCTGCTGGACGCGGTCGTAGGCGATCCCGGCGTCGGTGAGGGCCTTGCCGACGGCCTCCTTCGCCATGTCGGGGTACTCCCAGTCGCGGGAGCCCGGCTTCTCGAACTTGGTCATGCCCACGCCGATGACGAACGTGCGGTTGGCCATGGGAGTGCCTCCAGTGCCGAATCGGGTTCAGTCCACGATAGCCTTTTCTATCTAACGATTGTTAGGTAGGGGGGCGGCCGGGGCCGCCCGGGCTCAGGAGCCCAGCTCCTCCGCCAGTGCGGCGGCGAACGCGGCCACGTCCCGCTCGGTGGTGTCGAACGAGCACACCCACCGCACCATGCCGCGGTCCTCGTCCCACACGTAGAACGGCGACCGCTTGCGCAGACGCTCGATCACCTCGTGCGGCAGCACGGCGAACACGGCGTTGGCCTCCACCGGGTGGGCGATCTCCACGCCGGGCAGGCCGCGCACCGAGTCGGCCAGCAGCCGCGCCATGGCGTTGGCGCCACGGGCGTTGCGCAGCCACAGGTCGCCCTCCAGCAACGCGACGAGCTGCGCCGACACGAACCGCATCTTCGACGCCAGCTGCATCCCGGCCTTGCGCAGGTACTCGACGCCGCGCACGGCCGCCGGGTTCAGCACCACGATCGCCTCGCCGAACATCAGGCCGTTCTTGGTGCCGCCGAACGACAGCACGTCCACCCCGGCGTCGGTGGTGAACGCCCGCATCGGCGCGTCCAGCGCGGCGGCGGCGTTGGCCAGGCGCGCGCCGTCCATGTGGACGAGCATCCCGCGCTCGTGGGCGGCGGCCGCGACGGCGGCGACCTGCCCGGGGGTGTAGACGGTGCCGAGCTCGGTGCTCTGGGTCAGTGACACCACGCGCGGCTGGGCGTGGTGGGCGTCGCCGAAACCGCGGGCGTGCCGGGCGACGTCGTCGGGGGTGAGGCGGCCGTCGCGGGTGGCGACCGGGACCAGCTTGATCCCGGCGACCTTCTCGGGCGCGCCGCACTCGTCGGTGTTGACGTGCGCGGTCGCCGGGCAGATCACCGAGCTCCAGCGGTCGCACATCGCCTGGAGGCCGACGACGTTGGCGCCGGTGCCGTTGAAGACCGGGTAGGTCTCGGCCTGCTCGCCGAAGTGGCGGCGGAACACCTCGCGCGCGTGGGCGGTGACGGCGTCGTCGCCGTAGGCGGGCTGGTGGCCGGTGTTGACGGCGGTGACGGCGGCCAGGACGTCGGGGTGCGCCCCGGCCTGGTTGTCGCTGGCGAAGCCGCGGCCGGCGTCGAGCCCGGCGGCGAGGTCAGGAAGCGGAGAGGTCAACGCGGGTTCCGTTCAGTCGCGCGGCGGGACGGTCCCACAGCCCGGCGACGGCCGCGGCCAGGTCGTCGACGTGCGTGAGGCCGGTGAAGGGGTCGTCCGGGCGCTCGCGGCGCATGGCGTCGGTCAGCAGGGCCTGGACGACCAGGATCGTGGCGGCGGCGTCGGGCAGGTCCCCGAACGCGTCGGCCATCGCCAGCGTCCACGCCTCGGCGGCGGCCTTGGCGGTGGAGTAGGCGGGCGCGTCCTGGACGGGCCGTCGGGCGGCGTGCTGGGAGACGATCGCGACCCGGGCGCGCGGGGAGCGGCGCAGGTGGCCGTGGAACGCCAGCGTGGCGTGCTGGAGCGTGCGGACCAGCAGGTCGTGCAGGAACGCCCAGTCGGCCAGGTCGGTGTCGCCGAACGGGACGCCGCCGCGCCAGCCGCCGACCAGGTGGACCAGCCCGTCCACGCCGCCGTGCTCGGCCGCGACCGCGTCGGCCCAGGCGCGGGTGCCCTCGGCGTCGAGCAGGTCCACCACGGCGGGGGAGACGTTCTCGTCGTCCCACCGGTGGGGGACCCGGCCGGCGGCCACCACGCGCGCGCCGGAGGCGGCCAGCCGCCGCACGACCGCCTGCCCGGCGGCGCCGGCGGACCCGGTGACCACGACGACGCGGCCCCGCGGCGGGACGGAGGGATTCGAAGGATCGGTCATGGGCTCATTGTGCCCGTGCCGGAACCGGTCTCAGGCGTGGGCCTCGCCCCGGCCCAGCGGCTCGGCCAGGCGTTCGGCGGCGTGCCGGGGCTGGTCGGCGATCTGGTCGGTGATCTGGTCGGGGACCGGGCCGACCGCACGGCCGCCGAGGCGCTCGCGCAGCGCGTCCACGTCGTCGCCCAGCCGCGCCAGGGTGGCCTGCAGCTCCCGCCACAGCCCGGCGCGCTGCTCGGTCTGGGCCAGCCGTCCGCGCAGGTCGCCGATGCGCCGGTCCAGGATGTCGAGGCGGACGCGGGCGGCGTCGTCCTCCTTGCCCGCCCGGATCATGCCGGTGGCGACGACGGTCAGGTCGCGTTCCAGGTCGTCCAGCCGCTCGTCCAGGCGCGGCAGCAGCCGGTCGTTGAGCTGGACGACCAGCGAGTCCAGTTCGGCGCGCACCGCGCGCAACCCCGCGTCCTGCTCGCGCAGGCGCTCCTCCAGCCGCGCGATCCGCTCGCCCTGGACGGCCACCAGCCGCTCCAGCTCCACCGGGCGCGTCAGCTCCCGTGCCAGGCCGCGGAGCAGGTCCCCGGGGGTGGCCGGCAGGCGACCGCGCAGCTGGCGGTCGGCTTCGGAGACGATCCGGCGGACCAGACCCGACAGAACGGCCATGACACTCCTCGGCAAGGGGATCGGGGTGGATGCCCCTTGAACTCTAGGCGAACCATGTCGAAACGAGTCATGTTCTCCCTGGGGCGGGAGCCGGAACATGGGGCGCGCACAGGCACAGCCCATGCCGGAGGATCAGCCGGGCACGGTCGGCGGTGTAGTCGGCAGGGCCACGCGCCGGGCGCACCCTGCGGCAGGTCAGGCACAGCATCGCGTTCCCCCTCGGCGTCACCGGAGCCGTCGCCGGCCGGGACCTCCCCCCATCGCCGCCGCGCGTCCCGCGGAACGCGCGGCGGCGGGTCCCGATCCCGGCGACCGGGCTCCGGTGCACGCCCGTACGGTAGGACGGACCAGGTTGCATGCACGTTGCGACCGCCCGTGCACGCACGGCGAGACGTCCCAGGTGATTCCTTTTTCCGGAATGGGTTGCGCGGGGGGACACCGCGGGTGATCCTCGGAGTCCATGGGGCAGTACTCGTCAGCGCCGCTCCCGCACCTGCACCGCGAGCCCGCGGACCTGCTCCCGCTGCTGAGCGAGGAGCACGCCCGCACCCAGGACGGGCGGGGGCGCGGGGGAGCGCGGCCGGTCATCCGGGAGTCGTGGGAGCGGGCCCGCGCGGCGGGCGTGGACCCCGGGGTCCGGGCCGCTCCGCTGGTGTTCGACCGCGACGTCGTCGCCGACGTGCGCGGCACCCATCCGCTGGACCGGCACCTGCCGATGCTGCGGGGGCTGCTGCGGTCGGTCGCCGACGAGGCCGAGCACCTGATCGTCGTCACCGACGAGCTCGGGCGCGCGCTGTGGACCGAGGGACCGCCGGGGGTGCGGCGCCGCGCCGACGAGGTCGGGCTGACCGAGGGGTTCTGCTGGGCCGAGAACGCGGTCGGTACCAACGGCATCGGCACCCCCCTGGTCACCGGACGCCCCGAGTACGTCTACTCCGCCGAGCACGTGGTGTCGGTGCTGCACCGCTGGTCGTGCGCGGGCGCGCCGGTCACCGACCCGGACTCGGGCCGGGTGCTGGGCTGCGTGGACGTCAGCGCCACCCTGGACCGGCTGCACCCGGCCACCGTCGCGCTGGTCGGGGCCACCGCGCGGCTGGTGGAGGAGCGCCTGGCGGACCGGATGCGCGCCGCCGACGACCGGCTGCGCGAACGCTACGGCCGCTACGTCGGCGGCGACGGCCTGCTGGTGACCGCGACCGGCCGGGTGCTGGCGGGCGCGGCGCGCTGGCGGGGGCGGCGCGTGGAGGTCCCCGCGTCCGGCGGGCGGCTGGTGCTGCCCGACGGCGGCCTCGCCCTCGCCGAACCGGTCGGCGAGGTGTTCCTGGTCCGGCACGTCGAGCCGCCCGCCCCGGACCGCCGGCCGCTGCTGGCCCTCACCCTGCTCGGCGACGCCGCCCCGGCCGCGCGGCTGGACGGCCGCCCGGTGCCGCTGTCGCTGCGGCACGCCGAGATCCTCGTCCTGCTGGTGCTGCACCCGCACGGCCTGACCGGCGAGCGGCTCGCCTGGCACCTGTACGGCGAGGAGGGCAGCCCCGTCACCGTGCGCGCCGAGATCCACCGGCTGCGGTCCGCGCTGGGCGGGGTGGTGCGCGCCCGCCCCTACCGGCTGGACTGCGAGGTGGAGGCCGACCTGCTGGCGGTGCGGCGGCTGCTGGAGGCGGGCGAGGTCGCCGCGGCGGTGCGGGTGTGCCGGGGCGAGCTGCTGCCCCGGTCGGACGCGCCCGCGATCCGCGCCGAACGCGACGAGCTGGCGGTGCGGCTGCGCCGGCAGGTCCTGACCCGCGGCGGCATCGCCGGGCTGTGGGACTACGTCACCGGCGGCCCGGGCCGCGACGACCTGGAGGCGCTGGAACGGCTGCACGCCCTGCTCCCGCCGGACGACCCCCGGCACGCCGCCGTCGCCGCCCGCGCCGCCACGCTGCTGGCCGGCGGGGACTGAACGCCGCGCCGGGAGGAACCCCGTGCGGGCCGGGCGTCAGGCCAGGTGGGAGATGTCGTTGTAGATGATCGGGCACAGTCGCCCGCCGTCGTGCCGCCACCGCGACACCGAGCAGTTGCCGATCGGCGTCTTCTCGATCTCCAGGATCTCCGGCTCCGACAAACCCTCCACCACGTACCGCGTCATCACCACGATCGCGTCGTGCGCGACCGCCAGCACCCGCCCGCCGGGCTCCTGCTCGTGCAGGTCCCGGTACAGGGAACGCAGCCGCAGGGCCAGGTCCGCCCACGACTCGCCACCGGGCGGCCGGTAGTAGAACTTGCCGATCCGCCGCTTGCGCGTGTACTCCTCGGGGAACCGCGCGCGGATCCCGAACGAGGTCAACCCCTCGAAGACGCCCTGGTCGCGGTCGCGCAGCCGCTCGTCGACCCGGACCGGCACCGCGTAGGGCGCCTGCTCCAGCGCGATCCGCGCGGTCTCGGCGGCCCGCAGGAACGGGGAGGTCAGCACCAGCGTGGGCCGCTCGCCCTCGGGCAGCGCCGCCAGCCACCGGCCCAGGCCCGCGGCCTGGACACGGCCCGTCTCCGACAGGGGGATGTCGGCGTCGCGCTCCAGGATCCCGGTCTCCTCGGCGCCCCGCTCGTAGGCGGCGCGGTAGGCCACGTTGCCGGTGCTCTCGCCGTGCCGGGTCAGGATCAACCAATCGAGCGTGTCCACCCCAGCATGATTCCACGCCGCGCGAGCCCGTGCGGCCGTGCTCTACAGCCGGTAGTAGTCTCGGAGGTCCTATGTCGAACGCCCTGTCCGTCGTGATCATCGTGGTGGCGCTGCTGGCCGCCGCCTACAGCGCCGTGACCGCCGTCCGCAACCGGGCGATGGGCTGGGGGGACCTGGCCGCCCTCGGCGTGCTGGAGGTCCTGCTGGTCGTGCAGGCCGTGGTCGGGTTCGTGAAGCTGTCGGCCGGCGAGGGGCCCGGTGACAGCGCGACGTTCATCGGCTACCTGCTGGCGATCCTGGTGATCCCGGTCGCCGGGGCCGGCTGGGGGCTGCTGGAGCGCTCCCGCTGGGGACCGGGCGTGATCGTCGTCGCCGGGCTGTCGGTGGCGGTCATGATCGAACGCATGCGGCAGATCTGGACGGGAACCGTTGGCTGAGCGCACCACCCCCACCGGGCCGGCCGGCCCCTCCGCCCCGGGCACCGGCAGCGGCCCCGGACGGATGCTGGTCGCCGTCTACGCGGTCTTCGCGCTGGCGGCGGGCTGCCGCGCGGGCGTGCAGATCGCCACGCGCTTCGACGAGGCCCCCGTCGCCTACGCGCTGTCGGCGGTGGCCGCGGCCGTGTACGTGCTGGCCACCGTCGCGCTGGCCCGCGGCGGGCGGACCTCCCGCCGCGTCGCCGTCGCCGCCTGCTCGGTCGAGCTGGCCGGGGTCCTGGTCGTCGGGACGCTCAGCCTGGCCGACCCCGCCGCGTTCCCCGACGCCACCGTCTGGTCGGCCTACGGGCGCGGCTACGGGTTCGTCCCGCTGGTGCTGCCGGTCATCGGCCTGTGGTGGCTGTGGCGCACCGGCCGCCGCGCCGCCCGCGCCTGAGACGGGGACCGGGGCCGGAGCGGAGAAAGCAGAGCGGAGAAAAGAGCGCCGCCCGTACGGGGAGGGTCGCCGGACCCGTACGGGCGGTGTTCGTGGGACGGCCGGCCGCTCTCAGGCCGCCGTCTGCATGGTGTGGCCGCCGATGGGCAGGACGTGCACGCCGGCGCGCGTGATCTCCTCGACGCGTTCGGCCGGGTACTCGGCGGTGGGGTTGCGGCGCATCCAGCGCAGCAGCGCCAGCGGCGGCGCGAACACGATCCCGTCGGCCTCGAACGGCGCGCGCGCCAGCCGTCCGCCGTGCACCGCCAGCACCGGGGTCACCGTGACCGGCTCCCCGGTCCGCTCCGACAGCAGCCGGGCCGTCTCCCGCGCCGCGCCCGTCAACCTTTTGACCAGCGCGGACTGGGTGCGGCCGTCGATGAACAGCCGCCCGCCGTAGGGCGCGACCTCGGCCTCGGGGTGCCAGGCCTCGTTGTGCACCAGCCAGACCCCGCCCGGACCGATCACGATCTGGTCGGCCCTGCCGTACCCGGGAACGGTGCGCGCGTGCAGCACGCGGTGACCGCGGCGTTCCAGGGTGTGCCGCAACCACCGGTTCATGCGCTCCTCGCCGCGCAATCCGCGCCGCCATACCGAGGATGCGTTGTAACCGCGCCAGTGGAAGTAGGCGTCCAATACCGTCACCACAAGAGCCATGACGATGCCGAAAACTGCGTTCACCAGCATCCCGCACAGTACGAACGTGAGCACCGCGAAAATTGCACGGTTCCTTACACGGCTCTTTCGTCCGCGTTGCCAGAGTTCCTCGTAGACGGCCTGCGGCGTGCCTCCGGTGAAGGCCGCGCGGTCCCTGAGATAGATAGAGCTTCCGATCACCGCTGTTCCTCCTGCCCCGGTGTTGACGAGCCGATTATGGGCATACCCGGGACAATGGGGCGGGCCATCATGTGGTGAGGGAACTAGAACCCGAAAGTCACCGACGGTGGAAGAGATATCGCAGTACGCGGCTTTTGGTGAAGCTTTTATTGTGCGTTCTTGGCGCTCCCTTGAGAAGGTTTCAAAGGCGCGGCGAAAAGGGCGGTGAAACTATCACCGCAAGAATCGTGACCGCTTTCGGCCGGTGGGATTCGTCACATTCGCCGGAAGTGTACACGGGCCGTTCCCGACGGTGAGCGCCAGCGCGGCACACTGGTGCGATGCGCACCGGCCCGACCACCGACCGCCTGCGGGAGGCCCTCGACCTGCCCGTCCGCCACGCCGTGCCCGGCCTGCGCGCCGCCCTGGCCGACCGGGGCCTGGCCGTGCTCGCCGCGCCGCCCGGCACCGGCAAGACGACCCTGGTCCCGCTCGCCCTGGCCGGGCTGACCGGGAAGGACGCCGGCACGCCCGGCCGCGTCGTGGTGCTGGAGCCCCGGCGGCTGGCCGCCCGCGCCGCCGCCCGCCGGATGGCCTGGCTGCTGGGCGAGGGCGTCGGCGGCCGCGTCGGCGTCACCGTGCGCGGCGAGCACCGGCCCGGCACGGCCGTCGAGGTCGTCACCACCGGGGTGCTGCTGCGACGCCTCCAGGACGACCCCGAGCTCGCGGGCGTCGGCACCGTGATCCTCGACGAGTGCCACGAACGCCACCTGGACGCCGACACCGCGCTGGCGTTCCTGCTGGACGCCCGGGCGGCGCTCCGCCCCGACCTGCGGATCGTGGCCGCCTCCGCCACCGCCGACACCGCGCCCTGGGCGGCCCTGCTGGGCGGCGACGACGGCCCCGCGCCGGTCGTGGAGACCGAGGCCGCCCTGCACGACGTCGTGGTGGTGTGGGCCCCGCCGGACCGCCCGCTCCCCCCGCCGCACGGCATGCGCGTCGACCCCGCCCTGCTCGCGCACGTCGCCGCGACCGTCCGCCGCGCCCTGGCCGAACGCGACGGCGACGTGCTGTGCTTCCTGCCCGGCGTCGGGGAGATCGCCCGCGTCGCCGGGGCGCTGGCCGGCGTGGACGCCGAGGTGCTCCAGGTCCACGGCCAGGCCGGGCCCGCCGCGCAGGACGCGGTGCTGGCGCCGGGCCGGCGACGGCGCGTCGTGCTGGCCACCTCCGTCGCCGAGTCCAGCCTCACCGTCCCCGGCGTGCGGATCGTGGTGGACTCCGGGCTGGCCCGCGAACCCCGCACCGACCACGCGCGCGGCCTCGGCGCGCTCACCACCGTCCGCGTCTCCCGCGCCGCCGCCGAGCAGCGCGCCGGCCGCGCCGGGCGCGAGGCCCCCGGAACGGTGTACCGCTGCTGGACGGCGGCCGAGCACGGACGCCTCGCGCCCCGCCCCCGCCCGGAGATCGAGCTGGCCGACCTGACCGCGTTCGCGTTGCAGGCCGCCGCCTGGGGCGACCCCGACGCCCGCGACCTGGCGCTGCTCGACGCGCCCCCGCCCGCCGCGCTGCGGGCCGCCCGGGCCACGCTGCGGGCGATCGGCGCGACCGGGCCGGA
>NZ_BCQR01000151.1 GCF_001552175.1 Actinomadura kijaniata NBRC 14229 | reverse complement strand
CCGCCGCGGCCGCCCGCGCCCAGGAGGCGGCGTCGCCGCCCGCCCGGCCCAGCCGCCGGGCCGCCGCCGACTCGGGGGCGAGGAGGACCAGCACCCCGTCCTCGACGCCCCGGACGATCGAGTGCGCGACGTTCGCGGGGATCACCGCGGAACGGCACGCCAGCCGGGTCCCGTGCGCGTCGCCCAGCACCAGTTCCCCGGCGTTCGCGACGAGGATCTGCACGGCGTGGTGGGCGTGCTCGGCGGCCGGTGCGATCGCCCCCGCGTAGTGCAGCCGCCCCGGTCGCAGCGTCGCCGCTCCCCGCCACTCCATCCCGTCCCCCCGTCAGGTCAGCAGGACCGCGGCGCCGTTGACGCGCCCCTCGGCCAGGTCGGTGAGGGCGCGGTCGGCCTCGTCCAGGCCGTAGGGCACCGTGGCGATCCGCAACGGCAGGCGGCCCGCCAGGCGCAGGAACTCCCGCGCGTCCGCGCGGGTGTTGGCCGTGACCGACCGGATCTGGCGCTCCTGGAACAGGTGCCGCCGGTAGTTCAGCGCGGGGACGTCGGTCAGGTGGATCCCGGCGATGGCGAGCGTCCCGCCCCGGTCGAGGCGTTCCAGCGCGGCCGGGACCAGCGCGCCCGCCGGGGCGAACACGATCGCCGCGTCCAGCGCCCCCGGCCCCTCGTCGAGGGAGCCGCCCGCCCACGCGGCCCCCAGTCCCAGCGCCAGCTCGCGGGCGGCGGCGACCTCCCCGACGACCTCGTGCCCCGGCGTCACGCCCGGCAGGTGGACGGGCAGATCGCCCTCCGCGACGTGCAGGTCGGTCCGGCACACCCCGCACGCCCGCACCCGGACCAGCAGCTCGCCGGGTCCGGGGTCCGGCACGTCGCGTCCGACGGGCACGACCGGGCCGGTGGCGATCGGCCCCGGCGACCGGACGCTCCAAGCCTTCATGCCCCCACGGTAGGCCAGGGCGGCGGATCAGGCGGCGCGGGCCGCGGGCCGGGCCCGCAGGGAGGCGACGGCGGCCTCCGGGTCGTCGGCGTAGAACCGCACCGACCGCACCTCGGCGGTCCCGCCGAACGGACGCACCACCGTCACCGGCCCGGCCAGCTCGACCAGGACGTTGGTCTGGGAGCCCACCACCACGCCGAGCCGGTCGCCGTCGACCTCGACCGGCGGCCCGTCCTCGTCGAAGTTGCGCACCCGCCGCACCGAGGCGATCAGCTCGCGGGGGATCCGCGCGTCGAAGTACACCCCGTACCGCACCCGCAGCTCGCGTTCGGTGACCACGTGCGGCCGGGTGACGCCGCCCGCGATGGACGCCAGCACGAACACCACCGAGTAGATCCCGAGCACCAGGAAGAGCCAGCGCAGCCCGGCCGGCGCGCCCAGCCCCCGCAGCAGGAACTCCAGCACGGCCGCCTCCACGGCCATCGCGAACAGCCACATCAGCAGCATCGGGTTCTGGCCGCCCGCGTAGGGGACGGCGACGGCCCCCGGCGGCACCCCGTCGCGGCGCCGCGCGGCCCACTGCCCGAGGGAGACCATGCCGTGCAGGTCGAACATCATCAGACGGCTCACCTTCGGCGGCACCAGCCGGTCGCGCACGGCCCGCGCCGCCGCCCGCCGGCCCGGCCCCCGCCTCCGTTCGGCCCGGTACAGCCGGGACACCACCGCCGCCTCTAGCGCCAGCGCCGTGACGACGACCGCCTCGGCGGCGACGACCACCGGCCCCGGCAGCGGCACCCCCGACACCAGCAGGATCCCGAGCAGCAGCTCGGCGGGGATCACGGCGTACAGCACGGCCCGCGCGGCTCCCAGCATCACCGCTCCTCCTTCAGGATCGTCACCAGCAGCCGGAAGACCTCCGTCTGCGCGGGCGTCATCTCGTCGGCCAGCGCCTCCAGCCAGTGCCCGTGCTCGGGGTGGCTCCCGTCGGGCAGGTGCTCGACCATGGCCTCCGTCATCTCCGGCGGCAGGTGGTCGGCCATGTCGCGGGCCAGGGCCGCGACGCGCGGATCGCCGCGCTCGGCGTGGGCGATCTCGTCGAGCCGGGTGTACAGCTCGTGCCCGCGCGCCAGCGCCTCCGGCTCCATCAGCGGCCGCAGCATCGCGGTCATCCGCTCCTGGTCCTCCGGCCCGGTCCCCGCGTAGGCCAGCGTCAGCATCTCGCGGTCGAGCCGGGCGAACCGGGAGTCGTCGCCGCCGGACAGCCCGCGCAGCACCTCGGCGATGTCGGGCGAGACCGTCGAGTCGGGGTGCAGCTCGTCCTCGGCCAGCAGCGCCGCCAGCCGCGCCCGCCGGGTCGCCAGCACCTCCTGCTGCCGCGCCAGGTCGGCGTCCAGCCCCATCAGGATCTCCCGCAGGTCCCGGTCGCCCTGGTCGGCCAGCACGTCGCGGACCTCGTCCAGCGACAGCCCCAGCTCGACCAGCCGCCGGATCCGGGCCAGCACGAACGCGTCCCTCAGCCGGTACTCGCGGTAGCCGTTGGCGCGCCGCTCCGGCTCCGGGAGGAGCCCCAGGTGGTGGTAGTGCCGCACGGTCCGGGTGGACACCCCGGCCAGGCCGGCCAGTTCGCCGATTCGCATGCCCCCATTAGAAACGTTGCCGTCGCGTCAAGGTCAACGCGATCTCCCGGGGTCCGGAGCCGTCGGAGACGCCCACGTCGTCGAGCATCACCCGGCTCAGCCGGATCAGCTCCTTCTGCGGGTCGAAGATCCCCGGCGCGTCGGTCCCGGCGTCGCTGTGCGGTCGCTCCAGCCGGTCCTGCGCCCGGCACGCGATCTCGGTGGCGCGGGCGTCGCCGCCGTGGGGGAGCCGCCGCACCTGCGCCGCCAGCAGCCGCAGCTGCCGGGCGTAGGCGCGGGCGAACGGCCCCTCGAACGGCTCGGCCCGGCGCACCGTGCCGGCCATCGACCGGACGTAGGCCAGCCCGCGTTCCAGCACCGCCATCTGCCGGGGCGCCCGCCAGTCGCCCTGCCAGGACGGGTGCGTCCCGTCGCGGCGGGCGCGCAGCGCGGCCCGGGGGTTGCCGCGCAGGCTGTCGGAGGCGCGGTCGCACGTCCGCCGGGCCCGGTCGACGCTGCGCACCAGCCGCCGCTCGCGCCGTTCCCACCCCTCCCACTCGTCGGGGTCGATCACGGCGCCGGCCAGGTGGCACAGCGCCCCGACCATCTCGTCGCGGGCCTCGGCCAGGGCGTACTCGGCGCGCCGCAGGTGCAGCGGCGGGAACACCAGGAGGTTCACCGCCAGCCCGACGGCCAGTCCCACCGCGACGTCCCCGAGCCGGGGCCCCGCGTAGGACAGCCCGTCGTGGCCGCCCATCAGCAGGGTGAACAGGGAGATGAACGGGATCTGCGTCCCCTGCTCGCCGAGCCGCCACCAGCTCGACAGCGCCAGCGACAGCGTCAGCACGAGCGCCAGCCCGACCGGCCCGGGGCCGAGGAGCATCCCCACCGGCACCGCCAGCGCCACCGCCAGCACGAAGCTCCCGGCGTAGGACAGGCTCTCCCGCAGCGACCGCTCCACGGTGGGGTACACCCCGAGCAGGGCCGCCAGCGGCGCGTAGTACGGCTGCGGATGGCCCAGCAGGTGGTGGCCGGCCAGCCACGCCAGCACGCCCGCCAGCACGGCCTTGACGATCACATGGACCCGTTCGGGCCACCGCCGCCGCGGGTTGTTCCACTCCCGGACCAGCCACGACGGCACCGGTCGTCTCCATGGTCCTCGCTGATCCATCCCGGCCCCATCCCCGCCCGGCGGAACGCCATTCGGAGAGATGGATCACATACCGGGCACGGGTCGGTCGGCACGGGTCAGACCGCGTCGAGGTATCCCGCGGCCTGGAGGGCGAACAGCTCGGCGTAGCGTCCGCCCGCCGCCATCAGCTCCTCGTGCGTGCCGTGCTCGGCCACCCGGCCGTCGGCCAGGACGTAGATGTGGTCGGCCATGCGGACGGTGGCGAAACGGTGCGAGATGAGCAGCACCGTCCGCCCGGTCAGCAGCGTGCGCAGGCGTTCGAACAGCTCGTGCTCGGCGCGGGCGTCGAGGGTGGCGGTGGGCTCGTCGAGGATGACGAACGGCGCGTCCCGGAAGAACGCGCGGGCGAGCGCGACCCGCTGCCACTGCCCCCCGGACAGGTCCACGCCGCCGGAGAACTCGGGGCCGAGGAGGGTCTGGTAGCCCTGCGGCAGCGCCGCCAGGAAACGGTGGGCCCCGGCGGTCCGGGCGGCCTCCTCGACCGCCGCCCGGTCCTCGGCCCGCTCCCAGCGGCCCATCGCGACGTTGTCGGCGGCGGGCAGCAGGTAACGCAGGTAGTCCTGGAACAGCACCGCGATGGAGCGGCGCAGCTCGTCGGGGTCGGCGTCGGTGACGTCCACGCCGTCGTAGCGGATCCGCCCGGCCTGCGGCCGGTACAGCTGGGACAGCAGCTTGGCGAGCGTGGTCTTGCCCGAGCCGTTCTCGCCGACCAGCGCCACCACCTGCCCGGCGCGTATCTCCAGGTCGACGCCGCGGAGCGCGGGGCGGTCCGCCGACGGGTAGGTGAAGGCGAGACCCTCCACCGTGAGCCTGCGGAACGGCGGCGGCGCCGGGACCGCCGCGGCCGGCGGCGCGGTGGGACGCAGGAAGCGCCGCAGGTCCTCGACGAACGGGGCCGCCTCGAAGAGCTGGTCGGTGCCCGCCGCGGCGGTCCGCAGCCGCGACGCCAGCAGCAGCACGGCGGTGACGGCGGCGCCCGCGTCGGCGACCGGCAGCCGCCCGGCCGCCGTGAGCGCGACCACCGGGCCGAGCACCGCCGCCAGCGCCGTACCGCTGACGAACCGGGCCGCCAGCGTGATCCGCAGCCGCCGGTGCGCGGTGCCGCGGATCTCGGCGAGGCGTTCGTCGGTGCGGCGGTCCCAGCGGCCCCGCAGGTACGGGGCGAGCCCGAACGCCCGGATCTCCACGGCCGAGCGCCGGTTGGTGAGGATCTCCAGCAGGTAGCTGCGCTCGCGTTCGGCCGGGGTGAGCCGGAACAGCGTGTCGAACAGGAGCTGCCCGCTCCGCAGCCCCGCCAGCCACAGCGGGACGCCCGCCAGCAGCGTGGCGGGGACGAGCAGCGGCTCGATCGTCAGCAGCGCGAGCGCGACGCCCGCGGTGCCCATCAGCGCGTTGCTCAGCGCGCCGAGCCCCTGGACGAGCTGGTGGGGGCGGATCCGCGCGCTCATCGAGGCGCGTTCGAGCCGGTTGTGGAACTCGGGCCGCTCGAACCGCTCCAGGTCGGCCGCGCAGGCGACGTCCAGGATGCGTCCCATGGCGTGCCGGTTGATCAGCTCGCTGAGCACGTCGTCGCGGGAGGCCGCGACCGCGGTGGCCAGGCCGATGACGCCGAGCAGCCCGAGCACGACCGCCCCGGGCACCAGCACGCTCCGCGCCTCCGCGCCGTTCCCGGCCGCCAGGATCCGGTTCAGCAGCTCGTGCCCGCCCAGGATGGGCAGCACCAGGCCGAGCCCCGCCACCGCCTGCAAGACGGTGACCAGCAGGAACTCCCGGCGGGCCGCCGCCAGCACGAGCCGCACGGCCGACCCGACCAGCGACGGCAGCCGCCGCAGCTCGATCCGGGGCGGCTCGGTCAGCTCGGCGGCGGTGACCGGCGCGGACGCGGGGTCGTCCATCTAGTAGCCGACCTGCCGCACCTCGCCGCGCCGGAGGGGTCCCCCCTCCGCCAGCAGGTCGGCGATGCGGTCGGTCATCGGCAGGCCGAGGTCGTTCTGCATCCACATGAACTGGCCGTTCGTGTTGACCTCCAGGAAGACGTGCTCGCCCTCGGGGGTGACGATGAAGTCCACGGCGGCGTAGACGAGCCCGAGCCCGTCCAGCAGCTCCCGCGTCTGCTCGACGACCCGGTCCGGAAGCGGCCGGTAGTCGCCGTAACGGACCTCCGGCTCGGCCCGCCAGTCGACGCGCGTCCGGTCGTCGGACTGCGAGTCGATCGTCACCGGGAAATAGGTGTCGCCGATGACGGTGAGCCGCACCTCGTAGGCCTTCTCGACGTACTCCTGGAACTGGCAGACGGTGTGCCGCACCCGCTCGACGTGCTCGAGGGTCTCCGCGCCGACGACGGTGGTGAACAGCCCCGACGGGGACGCGCCCGGGTGGTGGACCACGCCGCCGCTCAGCGACTTGTGGACGAGCCGGTGCTCGCCCCGGTCCAGCAGCCAGGCGACCTCGTCGGGGTCGTTGGTCAGCAGGGTCCGCGGCACCCGCATCCCGGCCTTCCGGGCGAGGGTGAGCTGGTACGGCTTCAGGTCGGCGACCGCGTCCAGGTCCGGGCGGTTGATCCACAGGCAGTCGGTGGACCGGAGGATCCCGCCGACGCCGATCAGCGCCTCGTTCCGGGCGAACTCCCGCTCGGCCTCGGTCATCTCCTCGCCGAAGTCGAACGAGGTGGGCCGCCGGTACCAGACCCCGGACAGCGCGTCGAGGTCCAGCTCGCGGTCGATCCGGCCGTCGCGGTGCCGCAGCCGCCGGTGGCCGCCGTCGAAGTCGGAGGCGGTGAGGGTCAGCCGCCTCGGGAAGTAACCGAGGTCGATCCGGACGACCCGTGCCCCCCGCTCGTCCAGGCTCCGCACCACCGGATCGACGGTGGGGTCGAAGTCCTGGGTGAGGATCAGGACCTGGCTCCGCTCCCGGGCCATGCGTCAGGCGCGGACGTCGTCGGGAAGGCGGGCGGGCGGGGGACGCAGGAGGACGACGTTCATGGGCGTGCCCTTCTCGTGCGAGAGGTGCGTCAGCGGGCGACCGGTCCTGCCGAAGATCGCCGATCGACCTCGCGATCACCGTGACATAGATCATCTTCGCCGAACAAGCCGCCGTTTTGGCCGCATCCGGCCGCTCCGCTCCCTTGTGCTCGCGTGGGGACGCACTCCTCTGTCGCACCCAATAATGATGGTTTACTCTCAAGTAACAGTAACTATCAGAATTTTGGCAACGGAGGTGGTCCCCCCATGGGCGACATCGAGGGCCTGCACCATGTCGGACACGTCGTCCACGACATGGACACGGCGACGGAGCGGTACCGCAGGCTCGGCTTCACCGTGTCCCCGCCCGCCTACCCCGTCCTTCCGGGAGAGGGGCCGTGCGGGGTGGCCAACGCCCACGTGTACTTCCCCCGCGACTTCGTCGAGCTGGTGGCCGTGATCGACCCCGGCCGCACGCCGGCCGGGGCCCGCCCGCTCCCGCTCCGGGTGCCGGACGGGAAGCTGCCGGGCCTGGCGGCCGTCATCCGCGCCACCACCGACAACATCGCGTCGTTCCTGCGGCGCTTCCAGGGCCTCCACATCGCGATCGCCGACACCCCGGACATCGACGCCGTCGCCGCGCGCCTGACCGCGGCCGGCGTGCCCCACGGCGGCGTGCACGCCGTCCGGCGCCCGGTCGAGACCGCCACGGGGACGACGATGGAGCCCGCCCGCTACCTGGAGATCTCCGCCCCCGGCCTGCCTCCCGGGCGCGTGCCGGAGGGCAGGATCGGGTTCGCCGAGAACGCCCCGGTCGAGGACCCGCGGGGCACCGACCACCCCAACGGCGCGACCGGCCTGGTCGATTGCGTGCTCTGCGTCGCCGACCGGGAGCTGCCCGAGGTGAGGGAGCGCTACGGCGTCTACCTCGGCGAGCCGCGGGCGGGCCGCGCGGACGTCACCCTCGTGGCCGCGTCCGCGCTCGGCGACCTGCTCCCCGGCGAACGCCCGGCCGCCCTGCCGGCGTTCGTCGCCTACACGGTGGCGGTGCGCGACATCACCGCCACCGAACGGCTCCTCCGCGACAACGACGTCCCGACCGCCCGGACCGGCGCGGGGGAGGTGTTCGTGCCGTCCGCCGCCGCCCTGGGCGCCGCGATCGTCTTCCGCCAGGAGCCCTGAGGCTCAGGGACGGACCGCGACCTTGATCGCCTGCCGGGTGTCCATGGCCCGGTAGGCGTGGGCGACGTCGCGCAGGGGAACCTCGGCCGAGAGCACCGGCGACGGGTCGAACCGCCCGGCGAGGACCTCCTTCAGCAGGGGCTCCAGGTAGCGGCGGACCGGCGCCACCCCGGCGTGCAGGGCGATGTTCCGGCGGAACAGCCGGTAGAGGTCCACGCCGTCCACGCCGTTGGGGACGCCGACCGAGCCGATGACGCCGCCGGGCCGGACCAGGTCCAGCGCGAGGTCCAGCGCGGACTGGGTGCCCGCGCACTCGACGACGCAGCGGACGCCGCCCCCGGTCTCCTCCCGGACGAACGCCGCGGTCGCGGGGTCGCCGGCGTCCAGGACGTCGGTCGCGCCCATGCGCCGGGCCAGGCCGGCGCGGCCGGGGTGGCGGCCGACCAGGACGATCCGCTCGGCCCCGGCCCGGCGGGCCGCGAGGGCGGCGCAGAGCCCGACGGCGCCGTCCCCGATCACCACGACCGTCGACCCCGGCCGGACGTCGGCCAGGACGGTGGCGTGGACGCCGGTCGCCATCACGTCGGTCAGCGGGAGGAGCCGCCGGAGGAGCCCGTCGTCCGCGCCCCCGGGCACCGGCACGAGGGTGGCGTCGGCGAACGGGACGCGCACGGCCTCGGCCTGCCCGCCGTCGTTGCGCCCGCCCCAGAAGCCCCCGTCGGGGCACGAGGTGAACAGCCCGTCGCGGCACGGCCCGCAGGCGCCGTCGGCGAAGGCGAACGGCGCGAGGACGAGGTCGCCCGGGCGCAGGCGCCGAACGTCCGCGCCGGTCTCCTCCACGACCCCGATCCACTCGTGGCCCATGCGGTCGCCCGGCGTGAACGGCTCCCGCCCCCGGAACGGCCACAGGTCGGACCCGCACACGGCGGCGAGGACCACCCTCACCAGGGCGTCGCCCGGCCGTTCGATCACCGGGTCGGGGACGTCGGCGAGACGGACCTGCCCGACCGCCTCCAGAACAGTGGCTCTCACGGACGATCACAGTAGGCTGCGACCACCCGTCCGCCCATGGCACAACGACGGGATATCGCCGCCGGAACCGACGGTTGGAAGGTGATGCCGCGTGTCCGTCTCCGGATCGTCGATCGTGGACGCGGTGGATCTGGCGATCCTCCGCGAGCTGTCCCGCGACGCCCGCGTCAGCCTCGCCGAGCTGGGGCGCCGCGTCTCGCTCAGCCGCCCCGCCGTCGCCGAGCGGGTGCGGCGCCTGGAGGACTCCGGGGTGATCCGGGGCTACGGCACCCACCTCGACCTCGCCCGGCTGGGGCTGGGCCTGCGGGCGCACGTCTCGCTCCGCCCGCGCCACCGCTCGGTCGGGAGCGCGCGGGACCTGCGGGACCGGCTGCTGGCGATGGGGAACGTGCTGTCGTGCGTCCACGTCACGGGGGAGAACTGCTACGAGCTGGCGATCGCCGTCCGCGACGCCCCGCACCTGGAGCAGGTCATCGAACGCCTCGCCGAGCTGGGCGACACCACCACCGGCGTGGTGCTCTCCGAGCCCGTGCACGTCCGCGACGTGGACGTCACGGCATGGCTCCTCGACCCCGCCGACGGCCCGGCCGCCTAGCGGGCCCGCGGCAGACGTCCGGCCCGTCTCCGTCGGGCGGCACCAGGTCGGCCTCCACCAGCAGCACGCGCGCGTGAGAACTCTGTGGTCAGAACGGACTTCGAGGGCGTGGCGCTCGGTGCCGGACCGGCTCTGGAACTCGAATTTGCCCGATCGGGACCCACCGTCCGCGCGTGCCCTGTTGCCGAAGACCACGCCGGAACGCATGAATACAGAGAGTAGTCGTGGCGGCCGCCCACGAGGTCGGGCCGCCGCGTCGACCTTCCGCATCTCTGCCGGCCCAGCACGATGGGAACCTCCATATGCGCGTCACCCGACGCTCACAGCAACGCGCCGCCACCGCTTCCCTGGTCTCGGCGGCCACACTGTTCGCCCTTCCGGCGGCCGCCACGGCGGCCGCGCCCGCCGACGGAGCGCCGACCCCACCGCGACTGAAGGTGTCCAAGCGGGTGTCGGACCGCACGCCGCTGCCGGGTCAACGGATCACCTACACCGTCGTCATCCGCAACGTCGGCCTCGTGCCGGCCTACAACGTGCGGCTGACCGACCGCCTGCCCGAGGGGGTCTCGGCCACGTCCGCGCGGGCGCGGGGCTGCCGGGCGGCCCGGACCGTGGTGCGGTGCCGGTGGGCCCACCTGCGGTACCGCGGCTCGATGACCGTCGCGATCGCCGCGGTCGTGGACAAGAAGGCCCGCCCCGGGAAACGGCTGACCAACACCGCCGTCCTCAGCTACGGGGGACGCACCGCGAAGTCGCGCGCGTCGTTCGTGGTGGCGCGGCCCAAGCCGGTCAAGCCGCAGAAGGCGGTGGCCACCCGGGCCAAGGAGCGCGACGAGGCCGCGGTCACCAAGGCGGAGGCCACGCCCAAGACCCGCCACGTCACCCAGCCCCACCGCCCGCAGCCCGCCAGGCGCACGGAACCGGCCAACACGCCCACGCCCAAGCCCACGCCGACGTCCAAGCCGACGTCCAAGCCCACGCCCAAGCCCAAGCCGACGCCCAAGCCCACACCCACGTCCAAGCCCGCCCCGGTCGACCCGGCGCCGTCGCCGTGCCCGCCCGGGATGACCCGGGCCCAGCAGCCGGACGGCGCCTGCGCGCCGGTCCAGGGCCTGCCCCGCACCGGCGCGTCGGTCAACTGGCTCGTCGTCCTGTCGCTGCTGGTCCTGGGGGCCGGCAGCGTGATCGTCGTCGGTTCGCACGTCCGCTCGTCGCGGTCCCGCCACTGACGGCCGCGCGCTACCGCACGACCGCTGACGGCCGCCCCCGCCACGGGGCGGCCGTCACCAGGTGACCGTCAGCTCGTGGACCCCGTAGATCACCGCGTCGTACGTGGAGGGGACGCCGGACAGCCCGGCGGCCGCCCAGGCAGTGGCGGGTGCTCACCCCGAACGCCTGGTGGCGGGTGTCGCGGACCCGGGCGAGCTGGTCGAGGTGCCGGAGCAGCAGGAGCACGCCCATGGCGGCGGCCTCGTGGCGGGTCAGCCTGCCGACCCGGACTCGGTCGACCATCCGTTCCACGGCCGGGCGCATCGTCGCCACGCGCCGGGCGGTGAAGGCGCCGTTGACCATGCGGCGCAGCCGGGCGTGCTCGGGATCGTCCACCCCCCGAAGCCCAGGTCGGCCGCGCTCCCGTTCCGCACAGGTGTGGACGATCAGGAGGCGGGCCATGGGACCGCGCTCCCTCCATCACGGTTAAACCACCTGCTTTGTTCAAGCCCTTGAGCCCGCCCGCGGAAGGCGCTCCGGCGGTCACCGCGTCGACCTCCCCCGCCACCGGCCGCCCCTTCTTGGCGTGATCTTTGCAGTAGATTGGCGCCCCGGTCGCAGAGGGGCAGGGACGGGGCATGGCGCACTCGGAGTCCGGGGTTCCGCATCCGCGCCGGGGGCGTCCGGTGAGCCGCGTCGGCGTGCGGGAGCGTCTCCGGTACTGGTTCGACAACACGATGGCCAAGGGCACCCCCGCCCTCATCGGCTGGCTCGGGCTGGCGTCGCTGGCGCTGGTGCTGACCGTCGCGTCGGTGGCCGTGCTGATCGCGCCCCGGGACACGCGGGACAACGGCCACTGGCCGGGCGTGGTCTGGCGGAGCCTGCTGCGCACGCTCGACCCCGGCACGATGGGGGACGACCGGGGCAGCGGCCCCTACCTGGCGCTGATGCTGACGGCGACGGTCGGCGGGATCTTCATCGTCAGCGCCCTGATCGGCGTGCTGACCACCGGCCTGGAAAACAAGATCGCCGAACTGCGCAAGGGGCGGTCGCGCATCATCGAACGCGACCACACCGTCCTGCTGGGCTGGTCGGAGCACGTGTTCACCGTGGTCGCCGAGCTGGTGGAGGCCAACAAGAGCCGGAGCAGCTCGTATGTGGCGATCCTGGCCGACCGCGACCGCGTCGACATGGAGGAGGCCATCCGCGCCCGGGTCGGCGGCACCGGCCGCACGAAGGTCATCTGCCGTCGCGGCGACCCGCTCAAGGTCGCCGACCTGGAACTGGTCAGCCCCGCCACGGCCCGCTCGATCGTGGTGCTGTCCCCGCCCGTCGACGACCCCGACACCCATGTGATCAAGGTGCTGCTGGCCCTGGGCGCGCGCACCTGGGAGCCTGACCACCGGCCGCACGTGATCGCGGCCATGCACGACTCGACCAACCTGCCCGCCGCCCGGCTGGCCGCCGGACCGGCCGCCCAGGTGATCGACGCCGACGACCTGGCGATCCGGCTCATCGTGCAGTCCCACCGCGAGGCCGGGCTGTCGGCGGTCTTCACCGAGCTGCTCGACTTCGAGGGCCACGAGCTGTACCTGCACGCCGAGCCCGCGCTGGCCGGACGCACGTTCGGGCGGCTGCTGGACGCCTACGAGCTCGGCGTCCCCATCGGGTTCCGGCACGCCGACGGCGCGGTCACGCTGAACCCGCCGATGGACACCGTCGCCCGGTCCGGCGACAAGGTCATCGTGCTGGCCGAGGACGACGTGCTGATCAAGCTGGCGTCCCGCGCCGCCCCGCCCGTCGTCGAGGACGCCATCGCCGCCCCGGGCCCCGGCCGCCGCCTTCCCGAGCGCACGCTGCTGATCGGCTGGAACCACCGCGCCCCCGAGATCATCAGGCAGCTGGACGGCTTCGCCCGCCCCGGCTCGACGCTGCACGTCGCCGCCGACCGCCCCGACCCGACCGCGGACCTGCCCCGGCCCGCCAACACGACGTTCGGCTTCACCCGGTGCGCGCCCACCGACCGCCCCAGCCTGGAGAGCCTGGACGTCGGGTCCTACCAGAGCATCATCGTGCTGGCCGACCTCGACCTTCCCCCCGAGCACTCCGACGCCCGCACCCTGGTCACGCTGCTGCACCTGCGGGACATGGCCGAACGGCTCGGCGACCCCTACTCGATCGTCAGCGAGATCAACGACGAGACCAACCGGGAGATCGCGGTGGTGACCAAGGCCGACGACTTCGTGGTCAGCGACAAGCTCATCAACCAGGTCCTCGCCCAGGTCAGCGAGGACCGGCACCTCTACGACGTGTTCATGGAGCTGCTGTCCCCCGAAGGCGCCGAGATCTACCTCAAACCCGCCCCCGACTACCTGCGGCCCGGGGTGACCGCCAACTTCGCCACCCTCATCGAGGCGGCCCGGCGGCGCGGCGAGACCGCGCTCGGGTACCGGCTCGGCGACCGCTTCCACCAGCCGCCCGACTACGGCGTCGTCCTCAACCCCGACAAGGCCGCGCCCTTCACCCTCACCGCCTCGGACCGGGTGATCGTGCTGACCGAGGAGTGAGGCGGCGCGCCCGCGAACGCCAACGGCGGCGCGGAGCCGAGGCTCCGCGCCGCCGTTTCGGTTCCGTCACCGGTGGGTGCCGTGGCCCCGTCGCCGGAACGCGGCGACGGCGGCGACGCCGACGGCGGCCAGGCCGATCTGGAAGACCAGCTCGATCCAGTCGATGCCGTCGGTGGTGGCGACGCCGACCGACTGGGCGATCGCGGTGCCGAGCAGCGCGGCCACGATGCCGACGCCGATGGTCAGCAGGATGCCGATGGGCTGCCGCCCGGGCAGCGCCAGCCGTCCGAGCGCGCCGATGATCGCACCGATGACGATCGCGGTGATGATGCCGGTAACGGTCACTGTCCGTCCTCCTTGTCTGAGCTGCCGCACCCCCTATGCCCGAATTTGGCGATATTCACCTTCGAACTCGACAGCGGTACCGCACGAGGGCCGCCGATAAGGCCGCCCGTAACCCGCGACAGCCCGCTGAAGGGGGCTGTCGCCGACGCGGGAGGGGCGTGGCTCCGCCGGGAATCCTGATCGGCGGTCCTGTCTCCGACGGTCTTCGGAGAGCGCGGGCAGGACCATGACGACCAGGCTCCGCGCGGATCCCGGGCGCCGGTCACGACCGGCGCCGGGCCGGGGCGGTGACCGGATCCCGCCGCCTGCGCCCGGGTGACCGAGGCCGTGACGGCCCGACCGGCCGGTTCGCGCCGCTGTTCGTCGTTGTGGGCGAACGGGCCGTGCTCATCGGCCGCGTTCGGCGGCGACGGCCACCGGCACGATGGCCAGCGCCAGGACGCCGCCGCCGAGGGCCAGGACCGGGTATCCGGCGACGGCGACGACGAGGCCCGAGGCCATGCCGCCGGTGGCCCCGGCGATGGCGACGGCCACGTCGGCCAGGCCCTGGACCCGGGCGCGGGTGGCCGGCGGGACGGCGTCGGTGACGATCGCGGTGCCGGTGACGAGGCCGAAGTTCCAGCCCAGCCCCAGCAGCGCGAGCGCCACCGCGAGCGGGACGACCGAGCCGTCGGGGGCGCCGGCGGCGACGGCCCCGGCGGCCAGCAGGACCAGCCCGGAGGCGGCGGCGACCGCGCGGGGGCCGTGGCGGTCGACGAGCCGGCCGGTCAGGAGCGAGGGCAGGTACATCGCGCCGAGGTGGAGGGCGATGACGAGGCCGGAGGCGGCGGCGCCGTGGCCGTGGCCGTGCATGTGAACGGGCGTCATCGTCATGATCGCGACCATGACGAGCTGGGTGAGCGCCATGACCAGCGTGCCCGCCAGCACACCGGAGCGGCGGCTTCGGGACGCCGGACGCGCCCGGTCCTCCGGCGGCGCGGGTGCCGTGGCGGCGCGTTCGGCCTCCAGGTCGCGGGCCAGCAGCAGCGGGTCGGGGCGCAGCCAGACGGCCAGGACCAGGGCGGCCGTCGCGTAGGCGACGCCGGCGAGGAGGAACAGCCCGGTCAGGCGGGGGAGGCCGAGGGCGTGGGCGAGGTGCCCGGCGGGAGCGGCGAGACCGGGACCGGCCACGCCGCCCAGGGTGGTGGCGACCAGCACGGTGGACACGGCGCGGGCGCGGTGGGCGGGGGCGGCCAGATCCGCTCCGGCGTAGCGGGCCAGCAGGTTGGTGGCCGTTCCGGCCCCGTGGACGAACAGCGCGAGGAACAGCAGGACGGGGCTGCCCGCGACGGTGGCGGCGACGACGCCCGCGCTGCCGACGGCGCCGGCCAGGTATCCGGCGGCGAGGCCGGGGCGGCGGCCCCGGGCCTGGGACAGGCGGCCGACGGCGACGGCCGCCAGCGCGGACCCGGCGGTGCCGAGCGCGCTGGGCAGGCCGGCGAGGCCGGTGGAGCCGAGCATGTCCTGCGCGAGCAGGGCTCCGACGGTCACCCCGGCCGCCAGCCCGGCGCCGCTGAGGATCTGGGCGGCGACCAGGACGGTCAGGACGCGGCGCTGCTCCCGGGAGCGCGGCGGGGTCTCCGCCCGGCCGGGCACGGTACTCGTCACGAGATCAGCTCTTTCGACGGGCGCGGTCCGGCCGGACGGCGCCGTGGTCACGACGGGCGGATCCGGCGGGCCGGGCGGGCGGGCCCGGCCCGTCCGGTCAGCCCCGGTCGCCCAGGTCCAGCCGGTCGGCCAGCCCGGCGGCGGTGAAGGCGGCCACCAGCTCGGCGCGGCCCTCGGTGAAGTGGGCCCAGCCGTCGTAGTGGACGGGGACCACCCGGCGGGCGCCGAGGATCCGCGCGGCCTCGACGGCCTGGGCGCTGTCGAGCACGATGAGCGCGCCGTCGAAGAGGACGGGGAAGCGGGGCGCCCCGGCGAACAGGACGGCGGTGTCCACCGGGCCGAACCGGTCGGCGATCTCCCGCACCGCGTCGAGCGAGGCGTTGTCGCCGCTGACGTAGACCGTGGGCAGGTCCCGCCCGGTCAGGACGAACCCGACGACCTGGCCGGTGACCGGCTCGACCTCCTCGCGCGGGCCGGGCCCGTGGACGGCCGGCACGCCCGTCACGGTGACCGTGCCGCCGCCGGGGCGGTCCAGCTCGACCGACTCCCAGTCGGCCAGCCCCCGGGCGCCCTCGCCCAGGCGCCGCCCGCCGCCGGGCGTGGTGAGGGTGAGCGGGACGTCGGCGAGCAGCGCCCGGCCGGAGACGTCGAGGTTGTCGGGGTGCTCGTCGTGGGAGAGCAGGACCACGTCGACGCGGCCGAGGTCGGCGGGGCCGCCCGCGGCGGGGGCGGTCTTGGTCAGGATCTTGCGGCCCCCCTCGTGGTAGTCGCCGGGGGCGTCGAAGGTCGGGTCGGTGAGGAAGCGCAGCCCTCCGTACTCGAACAGGGCGGTCGGGCCGCCGAAGACGCGGACGGGGAACCGCCCGCCGGTGGTGTCGACAGAGGACACAGGGATCTCCTCACGGATTGGTGCTTGTTCAACCGTGAAATGACCGTAGTTGTTTCTCACGGATGAGCGCAACCCGTACCATGAGGAGCATGAGCGAGCTCCCGACCGCCGATTCCGTGCTGCCGCCCGCTCCGGGGGCGGAGCAGTACCTCGCCCTGGACTTCGTCAACAGCGTCATCGCGCTGCCCGGCGGGCAGTTCGTCGACCTCCTCGGCACTCCGGCGGCGGTGAACCGGTGGCTCGCCGAACGCGGGCTCGCCCCGGAGGACGCCGGGGTGCAGGAGATGTGCGCGACGCAACTGCGCTCGCTGCGCGAGCAGGTCAGGGGACTGTTCGCCTCCCGCGTCGCCGGGGTACCCGCCCTGCCCGCCGCCCTGGCGGCCGTCAACGACGCGCTGACCAGGGCCCCCACGGCCCCCCTGCTGTACTGGGACGACAAGGACGGCCCCTACCGGGCGGTCCCGTGCCCCACCAACGAGATCCTCGACCGCGCGCTCGCCGTCCTCGCGGCCAACGCGGCCGACCTTCTCACCGGTCCCGACGCCGAGCGCCTCACCGCCTGCGGCTCCGTCCCCTGCAACCGCTACCTGCTGCGCCACGGCCGCCGGCACTGGTGCTCGGTCCGCTGCGGCGACCGCGCCCGCGCCGCCCGCGCCTACGCCCGGCGCGCCCAGTCGAAGGAGGACTGACCGGCCCGGCGACCATGCGGCGCGCCGATTCCACCCGAGGCGAGTGGGCGGGTGGCCTTCGCGGCTCTGTTGCGATGGTCCGGAGCTGCTCGGTCAGCGCGTCGATGCGCCTGGCGTGCCCTGTCGAAGGGGGCTGGCCGGCCCGGCGGTCGTGCGGCGCGCCGATTCCGCCGGAGGCGGGTGGGCGGGTGGCCTTCGCGGCTCTGTCGCGATGGTCCGGAGCTGCTCGGTCAGCGCGTCGATGCGCCTGGCGTGCCCTGTCGAAGGGGACTGACCGGTCCGGCGGTCGTGCGGTGCGCTTATTCCGCTGGGGGTGGGGCGGGCGGCCTTCGCGGCTCTGTCGTGGTTGCCGGAAGCTGTTCGGTCAGCGTGTCGAACCGGGTCCGGCTTGCGGGCGGGGCCCGTCGCCAGTAGTGGAACGCGCGTCACCGCCCGACGTGAACGGAGCGTTCGAGGGCTCCGCCTCGTCGGTGCGGGCGCCGGCGAGGGCGGCGTCCAGCAGGCCCGGATACCGGGCGTCGAGGTCGTCGCGGCGCAGGGTGAGCAGGTTCTCCCGGCCGGACGGCTCCTGCCGGATGACGCCGCTCTCGCGCAGGACGCGCCAGTGGTGCGTCATCGTCGACTTCGCCGTCACACCGAGGGCTTCCAGGACGCTGCCGCAGTTGCGCCGTCCACCCTGGTCCAGTACGCGAACGGCGGCGAGCCGCACCGGATGGCCCAGGGCCGACAGGACGCCGTCGATCCGGATCTGGTCGCGGTCGGGGTGCCGGTACCTCATGGTCCCACCGTACTACTACTTACGAACAATCTGCCGTGAACGGTTGCCGATCGTACGACTGTACGCAAGTATGCGTACAGTCGTACGTCGGCGGTGTCCCCGCCGACCCCCCATCCCGTGGAGGGCGCATCCGCATGTCCGTTCCGCAGAGACAGGCCGCCGGACACCGGCTGGGCTGGACCCTGGCCCTGCTGGCGCTGGCCCAGCTCATCTACGCGCTGGACCTCAACATCGTGTTCGTCGCGCTGCCCGAGATCGGCTCCGACCTGGGCTTCCCGGGCCAGACCCAGCAGCTCGTGGTCAGCGCCTACGTCGTGTTCGCCGGGGGCTTCCTGCTGTTCGGCGGCCGCGCGGCCGACCTGCTGGGCCGCCGCCGCGTCTTCGTGCTCGCCCTGGCGCTGTACGCCGTCTCGTCGCTGGCGGGCGGCCTGGCGGGCAGCCCGGCCGTCATCATCGCCGCCCGCGCCGTGCAGGGCGTCGGCGGGGCGCTGCTGCTGCCCGCCACGCTCTCACTGATCAACACGCTGTTCGCCGAGGGGCCGCAGCGCAACCGCGCGCTCGCGGTCTGGGGCGGCGCCGGCGCCAGCGGCCTGACCATCGGCGCGCTGCTCGGCGGCGTGCTCACCGAGAACTTCGGCTGGCCGGCCGTCTTCTACGTCAACGTCCCGCTCGCCGGGCTGGTCGCGCTGGCGGCCCTGGCGGTCATCCCCCGTGACCCGGCGCGCCGGGAACGGCGGCGGTTCGACCTGCCGGGCTCGCTGACCGTCACCGGCGGCGCGACGCTGCTGGTGTTCGCCCTCGTCGAAGGGCCCGAGCTGGGCTGGACGAGCCCGCCGGTGACCGGCGCGTCCGCGCTCGCCCTGGCCCTGCTGGCGGCGTTCGCGGTGATCGAACGGCGCAGCGCCGACCCGCTGATGCCCTTCCGGCTGTTCCGCAACCCCAGCCTGACCGTCGGGACGGGCGTCACGTTCCTCTACATGGCGACGTTCGGGGTCCTGCCCTACTTCCTCACCGTCCTCATGCAGGGCGTGCACGGCTACGGCGCCCTGCGGACGGGGCTGGCCTTCCTCGTCCCCTCGCTCGCGATCGCCGCCGGAACCCAGCTCGGCGAGCGGCTCGCCACCCGGATCGGCACCCGCGCGACGCTGCTGATCGGCTTCGGCGTCGGGGCCGTGGGCACGGCCGCGATGGCGTTCGGCTTCGCCCCCGAGGCCGGGTACGGGCTGCTCGTGCCCGGCCTCGTCGTCTCCGGCGTCGGGCAGGGCGTCGTCTGGACGGCCATGTGGATCGCCGCGGCGACCGGCACGGCCGCGCACGAACAGGGCGTCGCGAACGGGATCGCGTCCACCGCCCTCAACATCGGCAACGCCATCGGGCTCGCGGTCCTCACCGTCCTCGCCGACCTCGGCACCGAGGGCAGGACCGGCGAGGCGCTGCGCGCCGCCACCGCGCACGGGCAGTCCGTCGTGGTCCTGCTGACCGCGGCCGGAATGGTCGTCGGCCTGCTCGTCACGCTCGCGCTGCCGCGCGCGGCGGCGCCGGCGCCCACCGCGGGGGAGCCGTCCGCGCCGGAGACCGTGGCCTCGCGCTGACGCCGCGGCGAACGTCCGGTCGGATTTCCGCCAGCGCGCCCGGCCCACCGGGCGGGAGGGTCGGACGGGCCCGTACGCGGCGACGGGCCCGTCGAGGCTTTCGAGGAAAGGTGGAGGAATGCACGTGGTCCCCGGTCTCAAGGTGCTGTACTTCGGGACCCCGGTGGTGTTGATCAGCTCGCAGAACGAGGACGGCACGGCGAACCTGGCCCCCATGTCCTCGGCGTGGTGGCTGGGGCAGCACTGCATGCTCGGCCTGGGCGACAGCGCCCAGACCACGGCGAACCTGCTGCGTGAGCGGGAGTGCGTGCTGAACCTGCCCTCGTCCTCGATGGTCGGCGCCGTCGACCGGCTCGCGCTGACGACGGGGAGGCCGGACGTGCCCGGCCACAAGGCCGCGCAGGGATACCGCTACGAGCCGGACAAGTTCTCCGCCGCGGGACTGACCGAGCAGGAGTCGGAGCTGGTCGCCCCGCCCCGGGTGGCGGAGTGCCCGATCCAGCTGGAGTGCCGCCTCGTCGCGCACCACCCGTTCGCCGGCCCCTCCGTCAGCGCCACCGCCTTCCACGTGGAGGTCCTCCGCGCCCACGTCGAGGAGGACCTCGTCATCCCCGGAACGAGCCATGTGGACCCGCTCGCCTGGGACCCGCTGATCATGAAGTTCTGCGAGTTCTTCGGCGAGGGGCGGGTGGTGCACCCGTCCAGGCTCGCCGAGGGCTGGGACATGCCGCACGGGTCCCTGGCCCGTCCCGCCTCCCGGTAGCCCCTCCGCGCGCCACGCTCACGGCACCAGCAGCCACCGCCCGCGCTGGCCGCCGCCGGTGACCTTGCCGTACGCCGTCGCGGCCTCGGCCAGCGGCACCCGGCCGGCCACCCGCAGCTCCAGGACGCCGGAGACGGCGAGGTCGAGCAGCCCGGCCAGCCTCGCGCCGTCGGGCTCGACGCTCACGATGCCGACGTCGATGCCCCGCTCGGACGTGGCGAGCGACGCCGCGGGCACGCCGACGAACGTCCCGCCGTCGCGGATCGCGCCCAGGGCCGCCCCGTGCAGGACGGCGCCGTCGAGGACGGCGTCGAACGACGGCCCCGGCAGCTCCGTGACGAGCGCGCGGGCCCCGGCCCTCAGCACGAAGTCGCGGTCGGACCCGCGCGCCAGCCCGGTGACGGCCCAGCCGGCGTGGGCGGCGAGCGCGACGGCGTACCCGCCCACGGCGCCGGCGGCGCCGGTGACCAGCAGGGTCCGCCCGCCGGCCGGACCGAGCCGGTCCAGCATCCGCGCCGCGGTCGCGGCGTTGAGCGGCAGGGAGGCCGCGGCGACCGGGTCGAGGCCGTCCGGCAGCGGCGCGGCGGCTGCCGCCGGGACGACGGTCTCCTCGGCGTGCGCGCGGACCGGGGCCGTGAAGTCGGCGTGGAGGGCGGCGACCGGGTCGCCGACCGAGAAGCCGGTGACCTCGGCGCCGGTCCCGGTGACGACGCCGGTGAGGGACAGGCCCAGGCCGACCGTTCCGGTGAGCCCGAAGATCACCCGGCCCGGTCCGGCGGCGACGAGGGGGTCGACGGGGTCGACCGATGCCGCCGTGACGCGGACCCGCAGGTCCCCGGGGCCGAGCGGGGGCGGCGCCACCTCCTGGAGGACGGGCGTGGAGGCGTCGGGCGCGGACACCAGTGCGAGCGTCATGGTGGATCTCCTTCCGGTGGATGGACTACACCACCATCGGTGACCTACTCTCTGTTGGGAAGTAGGCACTTCGAAGTGGGGTCGGCACCCGGAGGTAAGCCATGGACGCGACCGCCGCCGAGCGGCCGACGGCGGGGTTCGACGCCTTCGCCGCCTCCTGCCCCAGCCGGCGGCTGCTCGACACGATCGGCAACAAGTGGGCGAGCCTGGTGATCGTGGCGCTGGGGCTGGAGGGGCCGATGCGCTTCTCCGAGCTGTCCGCGCGCATCGCCGGGGTGAGCCAGAAGATGCTGACCCAGACCCTGCGGAACCTGGAACGGGACGGGCTGCTCACCCGCACGGTGACCCCGTCGGTGCCCGTCCGCGTCGACTACGAGCTGACGCCGCTCGGCATGTCCCTGGTGGAGACGATCGGCCACCTCAAGGAGTGGGCCGAGGCGCACATGGCCGAGGTGGACCGGGCGCGCGAGGAGTACGACCGGAACCACACCTGACGCGCGGGCCCGGCCCGCCGGTCATTCGGCGGGATCGGGCGCGGGCGCCGGACGCTGCGCCGCCTCGCCCTCGGCGGTCAGGGCGCGCAACTGCGTGACCTGGCGGCGCAGCGAGGTCACCGCGGCGGCGACCTCGGCCTTCAGCCGGGCCACCACGTCCTCCGGACCGTCCTGCGCCGACGACGGACCGTTCTCGTGACCACCCTGGTACTGCGCGTTCATCGGGTCCATCATGGCCGACCCGGCGCGGATCCGCCGCGTGCCGTGCCACGACCGTGCTCTCAGTTGGGCAGCGGGACCGCGTCGGCGCGACCCCTGCGCTCCGCTAAGTAATCCGTATTCACGAAACGCCGCCGCGAGGCGGGCATGTCACGCTCGTTCGTTATCTGCGGCTTCATCGGGACAGGACGGCCCGCAGGCGTTCGTACGTCGGAGCCAGGCGGCGCAGGCCCGCCGCGACCGCGACGTCGTCACCCGCCACCAGCGGACCCTGCAAACCGCCGACGATGCGGGCCTGCTCCGCGGCGACGGCCGCGCCCGCGTCGAGGCCGAGGGACGACAGGCAGGCCGCCAGGTCGTTGAGGCGGCGGGCGCCCACCCGCACCGCGAACGCCTCCCACAGCCCCCTGATCTCGGGGTCCAGCCCCGCCTCCACCAGCTCGGCCGTGCGCTCGGCGGCCTCGGCCTGCCCCAGCGTGCCGGGCGGGACCGCCACGTCCGTCCGGCCGCCCAGCCAGGCCAGCCCGGCGGGCAGGGACCGCCGCAACGCCTCCTCCGGTCCGACCCGCTCGCGCCGGACGAACCGGTGCCGCATCCGGAACGGCCGGTCCAGATAGGCGACCAGCTCTCCGCGCCACGCCTCGGCGAAGGCGTCGACCGGAAGTGTGGCGTACGGGTAGCCCTGCGGGTCGTGCACGAGCACGGTGTCGTCGCCCACCTCCAGCACCACCAGGTAGTGGTCGGCGCCCACCGCCTTGCCCGACCCGGGCTGGAAGGTCAGCAGGCCCATCTCCAGCGGCCCGGCCAGTACCGGACCGGCCGCGACGGCCCGGCGCAGCCGGTCGAGCGCCTCGGCGGCCGTCCCCCCGTCCACGCGCTCGCACTCCCAGCCGAGCAGGCCGATCGCGGCGTCGAGCCCGATCTCGGGATCCCAGCCGAACGGGTCGAACAGCGGCAGGCGGCCGCCGATCAGCTCCATCCCGTACGGGGAGCCCGTCAGGACCTCGATCACGGCGGGGGGCGGCGCCTCACCGCACAGCAGCATCGCGAGGGAGTTGGCGTAGCAGTACGGCCCGGAGCCGATGTAGGTGACGTCCATGCCCGGCACCGTTCCGCCTGACACGGTGTCAGGGTCAAGCCCGTCCCCGTTCCAAGCCGGAGTGCGGTCGGCCCGGCCGCGTTCCTAGACCTCCTCGGGGCCGGCGGTCGCCGGGGGAGGGGCGTCCTGACGGCCGGGGGTCATCAGCGCGGCGGCGATCGCACCGGCCGCTGCCGCCGCCGCGGCCACCGTGAACCCCCTGATGAAGCCGGTCAGCGTGGTCCCGACGAGGCTGGCGGCCGCGACGCTGGACACGACCGCGGCGCCGAAGGAGGCGCCGAACTCGTGGAAGGTGCTCACGATGCCGGACGCGATCCCCGCCTCGTGCGGCGCCACCTGGCCGAGCGCGGTCGCCGAGGCGACGACGAACATCGCGCCGGTGCCCGCCGCCGCGACGGTCACCCCGGTCACGACGCCGACCGGATGCGTCCAGAACGCCGGGACGGCCATGCCGACCGCCGCGATCGCCGATCCCGCCACGGCGGGCGTGCGCGCGCCCCGGCGGCCGAGCACGCGTCCGGTCAGGTCCGCCCCGGCCATCGTCGCCAGCGCCACCGGCAGGAACAGCAGCCCGGTGCGCATCGCGCCGTAGCCGCGGGCGTGCTGGAAGTAGAAGGTGCCGAGGAAGAACACCGCGATCATCAGCGCGGTGGCCATCCAGATCAGGAACGCGCCGGTGGCCACGGGCCGCCGGGCCAGCAGCCGCACGTCCATCAGCGGCGAGCGCGCCCGCCGCTGCCACGCCACGAACAGCGCGTAGCCGACGGCGGCCGCCGCCGCGAGACCCCCGGTGAGCGCGGTGAGCCACCCGTGCTCGTCGGCGGCGATGAGCGCGTAGATCAACGACGCCGAGGACGCCGTCACCACCACCGCGCCGACGATGTCGAGCCCGGGCCGCGCCGCGGCCACCCGCCGCGCCGGAAGCAGGACCGCCAGCGCCACGGCGATCACCAGCCCGATGGGGACGTTGACGTGGAACACCCACGGCCAGCCGGGTCCGGCGGTCAGCGCGCCGCCGAGCAGGACGCCGAGCGCGGCGCCCCCGCCGCCGAGCGCCGACCACACGCCCAGCGCCTTGTTGCGCTCCTGGCCGTCGAACAGCGCCACCACCAGCGACAGCGCCGCCGGTGACAGCAGCGCCGCGCCGACCCCCTGGGCGACACGGCCGCCCACCAGCGTCCCCGCCGATCCGGCCAGCCCGGTGACCAGCGACGCCGCGGTGAACAGCAGCAGCCCGGCGAGCACGACGCGCCTGGCGCCCAGCAGGTCGGTGATCCGGCCGCCGAGCAGCATCAGCCCGCCGAAGGTGAGGGTGTAGGCGCTGACCGTCCAGGTCAGCGCCTCGCGGCTGAGCCCGAGGTCGGTCTCGATATGGGGCAGCGCGATCGCCACGACGGTGACGTCCAGGATCAGCATCAGCTGCGCCACCCCGAGGAAGCCCAGGATGCGCCAGCGCGCCGGGTGCGGCCCGTCCGGCGACGCCTGGCCCGTCCGTTCTGCTGACTGTCGGGTCATCGGATCCCTCCACACAGTAACTCGTACTCTCGTGTACGAGTTGGTGGGATGACTATAACTCGTATCCGTGAGTACGAGATAGGGTGATGGCATGGCCGAACCCACCGCCCGCGGCAGGCGCCGCGCCGACGCCGAACGCAACATCGCCCGCATCGTGTCCGCCGCGCGCGCCTGCCTGAGCTCGGTTCCCGGCGCCACCGTCGACGACATCGCCAAGGCCGCGGGCGTGGGGCGGATGACGTTGTACGGGCACTTCCGCACCCGGGCCGACCTGGTCGAGGCCGCGCTCGCCGACGCGCTGCGCGACGGCGAGCGGACCCTGTCGGCCCTGGACCTGACCGGGGACCCCCGCCAGGCCATGACCCGCCTGCTGGCGCCGAGCTGGGAACTGGTGGCCGAGTCCGCGGCCCTGCTGGCCGCCGCCGAGGAGGCGCTGCCCGCGGGGCGGGTGCGGGAGCTGCACGACGAGCCCGCCCGGCGCATGGCCGACCTGATCCGCCGCGGGCGGCGGCAGGGCGTCTTCCGCACCGACCTGCCGACCGACTGGCTGGTCAACGTCGTGCAGTACATCCTGCACGGCGCGGCCGAACAGCTCCGCGCGGGCCGCCTGGCGGCATCGGACGCCGGTGACGTCGTGACGAGGACGGTCCTGTCGGTGCTGACCGAGCCCTCTCCGCCGCCCCGGCCATGATCGATGACACCGACGAAACCGCAGCGTGACGGCCATCGACCGGCACGGCGCACATGTCCGGCCGAAAAGAGTGGGGCCGATCCCCATAGCAGCCGGTGGATCCCGGGTTTCTAATTTGGAACCAACTCGGGCCCACCCCTGGCTTTCCGTCCGCCTGACCGAGCCGCATGATCCGTTTCCCTCATGCGGGCGCCGACGGATAGGAGGATTCGATGCCGCACCCCACCCCCACCACGCCGTCGGCGGCACCCGCGCCTGACCGGGCACCGCGGGCCTGATCCGCGGAACGCCCCCAGACCTGTGGCCGGGCCGGGTGACGCTCCCCCGGCCCGGCCGCAGACCAGCACCGGCGGGCCGTGACGGGTCCGTACGGGAAACACCCCGACCCTGACCGTGAACGCGGCCGTCGCCTCGGCCGTGCTCGACACGCCGGAAGGGAAGGGCATCGGCGCGGGGGAGAGGGACCACGCCCCGCCCAACGCCCCCATGCCCTGGCACGACCGGCGGAAAGACGACGGTGATCTCGTGGCGCGGGCGCGATCCCTCGCCGGAGGCAGGCACGCACCCCCCGGGGGGATCGGCCGCGTGGTCGGTGCCAGCCTGATCGGCACGACCATCGAGTGGTACGACTTCTTCCTGTACGGCAGCGCCGCCGCACTGGTGTTCGGCAAGCTGTTCTTCCCCGCCTCCGACCCGATGACCGGCGTGCTGCTGGCCTTCACCAGCTACGCGCTCGGCTTCGTGGCGCGACCGCTGGGCGGGCTGGTGTTCGGGCACTTCGGCGACCTGCTCGGCCGCAAGAGGCTGCTGGTGTGCAGCCTGCTGCTGATGGGCGGCTGCACGTTCGCGATGGGGCTGCTGCCCACCTACGCCGAGATCGGCGTCTGGGCGCCGGTCCTGCTGAGCCTGCTCCGGCTGCTCCAGGGGTTCGCGCTCGGCGGCGAGTGGGGCGGCGCGGTGCTCATCGTCTCCGAGCACGGCGGGGACCGGCACCGCGGGTTCTGGGCGGCCTGGCCGCAGGCCGGGGCGCCCGGCGGCAACCTGCTGGCCACCGGGGTGCTGGCCGCGCTGGTGGCCGTCCAGTCCGAGGCGGCCTTCCTGGGCTGGGGCTGGCGGATCCCCTTCCTGCTGTCGGGCGCCCTGGTGCTGCTCGGCCTGTGGATGCGCCTGTCGGTGTCGGAGACGCCGATCTTCCTCCAGGCGCGGGCCAGGGCGAGGGCGGAGGCCGCGCGGGGCGTCCGGCGGCGGGCGCCCCTGCTGGAGGTGCTCCGCACCGGCCGGCGCCAGGTCCTCACCGCGATCGGCGCCAGGGTGGGGGAGAACGTCTCCTACTACCTGCTCACCTCGTTCCTGCTGGTGTACATCACCACGCACCTGCGCCTGCCCCAGAGCACCGCGCTGAACGCCGTCCTGATCGCCTCGGCGCTCCACTTCGTCGCCATCCCCCTGTGGGGCGCGCTGTCGGACCGCGTCGGCCGCAAGCCGGTCACCCTGGTCGGCTCGGTGGGCATGACGCTGTGGGCCTTCGCGTTCTTCGCCCTGCTCGACACCCGGGACCCGGCCGTGATCACGCTGGCGGTCACCGTGGGGCTGCTGCTGCACGGCGCGATGTACGGGCCGCAGGCCGCGTTCATCGCGGAGCTGTTCGACACCGCCGTGCGCTACTCGGGGGCGTCGGTCGGGGCGCAGCTGGCCTCCGTCTTCGCCGGCGCCCTCGCCCCCGTCACCGCCATCAAGCTCCTCAAGGACCACGGCTCCTTCGTCCCGGTGGCCCTCTACCTGTGCCTCGCCGCGACCATCACCAGCGTCGCGGTCGCGCTGGCGGTCGAGACCCGCGGCCACGACCTGGCCCGCCCCGCGGCGCGCACCAGCCACCGGGCCCGGCGGGGCAGGCACCGCCCGAGGCGCTCGGCGCGCCCCCGCTGAACGCGGGCCCTCGCCGCGGCCACCGCGCGCCGGTCACCGCGGGGTCTCCTGCCGGCTGACCTTGAGCAGGCGCAGCGCGATCTGTATCTCCAGCAGGTGGTCGGCCTGCCGCCACGTCTCGCCCAGAAGCCGCGTGATGCGGTTCAGTCGCTGGGTGACGGTGTTGGCGTGCAGGTGGAGGATCTGGGCGGTGTTCCTGGTGTTCTGGTTGTTGGCGCAGAACACCTCAAGGGTGTGGAGCAGCTCGGAGCGGTGGGCGCGGTCGTAGTCCATGACCGGGCCGATCGTGGCGCGGACGAACGAGGGGACGTCCGGCCGCCCGTTGAACAGCGTCCCCACGAACCCCAGGTCGCGGGCGTCGGCGATGTCACCGACCCGGCCCAGGGCCAGCAGCGTGCGCATGCACCGGGCGGCCTCGGCGTGGGCGGCGGCGATCCGGGTGACATGGGTGGCCCGCGCCGTGCCCGCGGTGACCGGATGGTGGCAGGCGCGGGCCAGCTCGCGCACGGCGGCGTGGGCGACGGCGGCCGCGTCCTCGCCGGGCAGCAGCAGCACCACCGCCCCCTGGTGGTGGGTGGCCAGGCCGCGCCGGCGGCGCGCCAGCGCCGCGGTCATGGTGTGGACGCCCTCGTGGAAGGCCCCGTCGGTCTGGGCGACGATCATGGTGCGGCAGGCGTCCAGGTCGACGCCGAGCATCCGGGCCCGGTGCTGGAGCAGGTCCAGGTCATGGGGTTCGCTGGCCAGCAGCTCGGCCAGCAGCTCGCCGCCGACCCGGGCCTGCGCCTCGGCGACGCGCCGCCGCGTCACCAGCACCAGCGAGGCCGCCAGCGCCGCGCGCTCCAGGATGCGGCGGTCGGTGTCGCCGATGGGCGTCTGGCCGAGCAGCACCACCGCGCCCAGGTCCTCGGACTCGGTGATCAGGGGGACGGCGCACCGGCCGTCCTGGACCAGGGTGTGGCCCGAGGCGCGGGCCCGGGCGCTGACGGCGGCCAGCTCCTGGGCGTCGGTGGCGGTGACGGCGCCGGTGGCGGTGACCACCCCGCCGTGCTCGTTGACCACGACCACCTCGCCGGGCAGCACGTCGGCGGTGGCCTGGGCCACGTCGTCGACCCCCCGGCCCTGCAGGACCAGCTTGGTGAGCCGCTCGTGGACGTCGGCGGCGCGTTCCAGGTCCTTGATGTGGGAGCCGATGGTGGCGTTGGCGACCCGCAGGTCCTCCACCGCCGACCGCGAGGCGGTCAGCAGCCGGGCGTTCTCGATCGCGACCGCCGCGTGGGCGCCCAGCATCGCCAGCGCGCTGATGTCGTGGCCGCTGAAGGCCCGCATGCCCCGGTGCGCGGCCAGCAGCACCCCGATGACCTCCTGCTTGATCTTCAGGGGCACCCCGACCAGGGAGTCGATGCGTTCGGCGATCACGGTGCGGTCGATCTCGGGGGTGCGGATGATCGACTCGTCCTCCATGTAGGAGGGCACGCTGTAGGGCTCGCCGGTGCGCGCGACCATGCCGCCCACCCCGGTGCCCCGGGGCAGGCGCAGCTCGTGCAGCAGCCCGGAGATGTTGCCCGAGGCGGCCTTGATGTAGCAGTCCCCGCGGTCGCGGTCGCTGAGGCTGATGTAGGCCAGATCGCAGTCCAGCAGGCGGCGGGCGCGATCGGAGATCGCCCGCAGGATCGAGTCCAGGTCCCGCATGGAGGCCAGGTCGTTGGCGGTGTCGTTGAGCAGCTGGAGCTCGGCCTCGTTGCGGCGGTGCCGGGCCAGCAGCTCGCGCAGCCGCAGCCCGACGGCCCGTTCCCGCTCCAGGTGGGCCAGCCGCTCGGCGGACGCCCCCGCGGCCCGCGCGCGCTCCACCAGCGCGTCGAACGCGTCGACGTCGGCGTCTTCGAGAAGCAGCCGGAGAAACGAGTCTTCCGGGACCACGGTCGTCACCTCATCGTGAAGTCGGGTCTGCCCGGTGCCGTCCTCAGCCCGGCACCGCTGTCGGCCGGGCGAGGTTGCGGCGGATTCCGGCGCCGAGACGCCGCGCGACCTCGGTTTCCTTCCCCGGAGGCCAGGGCAGTAGACCCTCCCCGGAGGAACGCCCGTTCCGCGCCTCGTTCAGCGGCTTGTCGAGGCTGGGGAACGCCTCCCGCTCCGTCGACAGGTGGGGCGCCAGGTTGCGGAGGATGTCGCGGGTCAGCTCCAGGCCGATGTGGTCGGCGTTCTCCATGGGACCCACGGCCGCCCAGCGGAGCCCCAGGCTGGACCGCATGACCGTGTCGATGGTCTCCGGGTCGCACACCCCCTGGTCGAGCAGGTGCAGCGCCTCGCGCACCAGCGCGAACTGCAGGCGGTTGCCGACGAACCCGGGAACGTCGCGCCGCAGCCGCACGGTGGTCTTGCCCATGGCGGTGAGCAGGTCGCAGGCGTCGTCGAGGACGCGCGGGTCGGTGCGGGCGCCCGGCGCGACCTCGACCAGCGGGACGAGGTAGGGAGGGTTCCACCAGTGCACCCCGGCCAGCCGGCCGGGATGCGCCATCGCCTCGGCCACGCGTGTGATCGACAGGACCGAGGTGTTGGTCCAGATCGGCGTCGCGGGCGCGGCGGCGGCCTCCAGCGCGGCCAGCACCTGGTGCTTGACCTCCAGCCGTTCGGGCACCGCCTCCACGATGACGTCCACCTCCCGCGCGACGCCGTCCAGCGTGGACGCCGTGGTGATGCGGGCGCCGATCGGCCCGGACCGGGAGCTCGGGACCCCGCACTGGGCCAGCGCCGGCCCCACGCGGTGGTGGAAGGTGGCCATGGTCCGGGGATCCACGTCGTGAACGGCGACATCGTGGCCGGCCTTCGCTAGCGCCACGGCGATCCCGTGCCCCATGAGGCCGCCGCCGACGATGCCGAACCGAGTCATGAGCCAAGCCCCGTTCCGTGGGTCGATGATGGAGCCCGACCGCTGGTCGGCCGCCCTGTCGCGGCGGTGACCGCAGCCCTGCGGCTCCCCGGATCCACACGTTAGGCCGGGGGTGGAACCGGTTCAATGTGCTCTGTTCACACCTCTGTTCCCTCGGGGGTGTGAACCGGCCCCTGCCCCGCCGGGCGGATCCGCGGCCTTCGGCGGGCGGTGACGCGCCCGGACGCCGGAGGCGGACTTCCTCAGCAATGTGAGGGGAATCCACCCGGAGTTTCGAATTGTGTGGGCGAACGCCATAGGTGGTTCCGGGAATGGCGCTCTGTAATGGTCGGCGTCCCGGCGCCCATTCCAGCGACCCGCTCGCCCGAGAGCATAGGGCGCATTTTCCGGTCCCGCGTGGGCGCCCCCTTCCCCATCCCCTCATGACCGGTTGGAACATGGAGAGATCCCGTATGGACAAAGTGATCGCGACCGCTGCCGAAGCGGTGGCCGACATCGGGGACCGGGCGTCCCTGGCCGTGGGAGGGTTCGGGCTGTGCGGCGTTCCCGAAACGCTGATCCGCGCCGTGCACAAGCGGGGGCCCGGCGGGTTGCGGCTGGTCTCCAACAACTGCGGCGTGGACGGCCGGGGCCTGGGCGTCCTGCTGGCGGCGGGCCGGGTCACCCGCGTCACCGCCTCCTACGTGGGGGAGAACAAGGAGTTCGCCCGCCAGTACCTGGCCGGTGAGCTGGAGGTGGAGCTGATCCCCCAGGGCACGCTCGCCGAGCGGCTGCGCGCCGGCGGGGTGGGGGTCCCCGCCTTCTACACGCCGGCCGGGGTCGGCACGCAGATCGCCGACGGCGGCCTGCCGTGGCGCCACGACGCCCTGGGGGAGGTGGCGGTGGCCT
>NZ_BCQR01000150.1 GCF_001552175.1 Actinomadura kijaniata NBRC 14229 | reverse complement strand
GGGATAGTTGGTGGGCGTCAAGAGGGCTTGACGTTCGGTTGTGCGGTCGGCGAGTCTGGGGGCATGAGAGGACCGATCCGTCCCATGTTCCCGCCCGCCTCCGACGAGTTTCTGGCCGCGCTGGAGGCGCGTTTGGCCGCCATGGTCGAGACGGACCCGATGGCCGTTCTCCGGCTGGCCGCCCAGGTGGAGAGTCTGGGACGGCGCAGCGCCGAGCAGGCCGCCGTCGCCGCCTATCAGCGTGGGGCGTCCTGGTCGGATGTCGGGGTCGCGTTCGGTATCAGCAAGCAGGCGGCGCACCAGCGGTTCGCCCGCCATGTCAGAGCGGTCCAGCGTTGACGATCGTCCCTGTCTCGGACGAGAGCCGCCAATAGAGGCTCCAGTTCTTCGGGATGAAGGTCTCTTATCCCTTTGAGGGGCGCAAGGGGGCCCAGAGCCGCGCACGGGACGTTGGACGGGGAACCATGTGCGCCCCCGCCCCAGTTGGCCGGGCCCAGTCGCCAGTCGGGAAATTCATGATCATCAATATCGGTGATCCGGGGACATGAGCGGCAACGCCCCATTACGGTCTTTCCGGTCGAAGCATCTCACTCCCGGGAAGGAACGCCGTGGCCGCAGGCGAGGAGGACACCGTCACCCTGGACGCCGAGACGGGCAGGGAGATCGGGCTCCCCGAGGACGACTTCGTGCTCCTCACCCAGACCGGGCTGCCTGCGGACGCGGGCGGGTACTTCCGCACGGACATCCCCGACGGGCCGTTCGGGCTGTTCACCGTGCACCCGCTCCACGAGGACGGTCCGGCCCTGATCCTGGGCGGGGCCGGGTCCGACGGCGGCGCGCTGTACTTCCTCGATGTGAACGACGGGGTCGTCGTGCTCCTCTCCCTGGGAGGCGCCGACGAGGAGCCCCGGTTCGAGATCGTGAACACCACTCTGGGGGCCTTCGTCTGGTTCGTTCGGCTGGTGGGCGCGTACGAGCGCTCGCCCCGGGCGGAGCGGCCCGCCGATGACAGGGCCCGGCTCGTGAAGATCGCCGAGGCTCTTGAGGAGATCGATCCCGACGCGTTCCGGCACCCGCATCGCTGGTGGGCGATGGTGATCGCCAGGCTCCGGCGGGAGGTGGCCAAGCGTGAACGGACGCACTCGCCCGCCCAGTCGCACAGCGACGCCTTCGACCGGGCCCTCGACCGGCTCGACGAGGCGGGGTGGCGGCACGTCACCGGCAAGGAGTTCGCGTCCGCGACCGGGGAGTACGGGCTGCTGACCCTGCCCGACGAGTTCACGGACGCGTTCTCGGCGGACGGCGTTCTGTGCCGGGACGTCGACGTTCAGTGGAGGGGCTCCCTGACCTCGCAGATCCAGTCGGCGTTCGCCTGGGAGGGCCTCGTGGTCCGCGTTCCCGAGGAGCCGGAGGGCGGGGAGGCCGAGGACGATTTCGACGCCGCGATGGAACGGCTGCTGGCGGCGGCCCACGATCCCCAGGAGCCGGACGAGGGCACCGTGACGTGCCTGGCCACGGCGGAGACCTCCGACCTGTGCCGGATCCTGCGGGCCTTCGGTCACCTGGCCGCCAGGGGGTACGTCGCCGAGCCCGCCCTCTGGCCCACCACGTCGGGATGCTGGCAGCGCGTGGCCGAGCGCACCGAGGACCCCGGGTCGCCCAGGGCCGTCTTCTGGAACACCCAGAGCCACGACATGGCCTTCGACTCCAGGGGCGATCTGGTCGACGAGCTCTACCTCGGATGGGCGGGCGACCCCGCGGAGATCGCCGAGGCCCTCGCCGGGACCGGGCTCACCGTGAAGGTGCCCGCGGACGAGAAGACGACGTTCATCCTCGCGCCCGCCGCCCGGCCGCGAACGTGATCGGCTACCGGTACCAGTCGTCTCCGCCGTCGGTCAGGGAGCGGACGAGATAGTCCCGGAGGTCCCGGGCGACCCACCGGCGGCTGTCGTCCTCGTGTTCCCACACGAAGATGTCGGGTCGTGTGGGGGTGCGGACGAAGGCGAACTGGTCACCGCCGCCGTTGTCGCCGAAGAAGAGCAGCGCGTCGAACGGCATGTACAGGTCGGCGAAGGAGCGGTCGGACCGGAAGAGAAGGTTCTGCTCGACGATCTGCCGCAGGGGCCAGACCGTGTCCACCCCGTCGTGTCCCACCAGGCCGTCGGCCTCCCGGAGCAGGCTCACCAGCTCGGACGGCAGGGGGCGTCCCAGTCGCCGTTCGGCGGCGGCCACTTCCGTGGCGTCGGCGGGTTCGCCGAACCCGACCCCGGGGAACGTCCGGCGGGCGATCTCTCTCCACATACGGGCAGCCTAGATCGTTGATGGGAAATGTTGTGGCTGGTCAGTGGTCGTAGGCGATCAGGGATCGTTTGACGGGTGTACCGATCAGCCAGTTGTGCCAGATGGCGGCGTTGAGTGCCACGACGCGCTGGCTGATGCGGGCCCACAGACCGTCGGCGGTGCGGGCGTGGTGGCGTTCCAGGCCCAGCTGGTTCTTCAAGGTCCAGATGACCGCCTCGATGCGCTGGCGTAGCCAGGCGGGAAAGGCACGCCCAGGACTGGGGTGCGGCTCATCGTGGCGGCGGGGACGGATCAACCGGTATCCCAGCCGGGCCGTGGCCGCCTCGATCCCGGCCCCGGCAAAGCCGGTGTCGCACACGATCGGGCACGGCCCCTTGGCGGGCGGGCGCATGTGCAGCAGGTGCAGCGCTTGTTTGCGTTCGTCCAGTTCTTTGGGGTGGGGCAGGCTGAACGCCGTCACGGTGCCCTCGGCGGTGGTGACCGGCATCAGCTTGGCGCCCCAGTAGAAAGCATGGTGGGAGGTGTCGTGGCCATAACCGGCGATCTCACCCAGGCTGGAGCGGTTGACCGTGGCCCGGGAAGCGCCGCAGCGCACCGGGGTGCCATCCATCAGCCGCAGTCGCTCGTGCCAGGTGGGGGTGGCGCGGGCCAGCCAAGCAGGCCACCGCCGCCCACACCGGGCCCAGGGTGCGCAGGTGCCGGTTGTACTGGGCCTGGCAGGGCAGCCGGGGGAACAGGTGCCCGATCCGTGCCGCCGCGATGCGCAGCCAGCGGCGCTCGGCGTCACAGCCCAGCAGCACCTGCGCCACCGCAACACACGCCAGCTCGGCATCGGTCAGCGTCCGGGGCCGGCCCCGCCGGGGCAGCGGTTGCCGCCAGGGTGGGACGTGGTCGTCCAGGTGGACGTAGAGTGCGGTCACAAGGGCGTCCAGGTTTGTTTTCACACACCGACCATGGGCGCCCTTCCCATGCCCGCAGCCGGTCCAGCGATTTCCCATCAACGATCTAGGATCCTGGCATGCCCACGCACGGCCCGATCATCGTGAGCTCGCCTCCCCGAGGCCGGATCCATGACTTCGACCTTGTCGTCCTCGGTGGGCGGCCGCTCGTCGTCGCCACCCCCGATCTCAGCCGCCTTGTCTGCACCTGGGACCCGGCGACCGACCTGTGGACGGAGTACGAGCTCGACAACCCGTGCGAGGCGGGGGACTACACCGAGCTCACCGCGCTGGGCGCCGCGGTCGTGGACGGCCGGATCGTGGTCGGTGGCGGCGGGGACCATCAGGGCTTCGCCCTCTGGGATCTCGCGACCGGCAAGGTCAGGCTGTCCGAGGAGGAGGGCGGCGTGGCCTCGACGACCGCCGCGGACTTCGGCGGGGACACGCTCTTCGTCGTCGGTTCGTCCGGCATGGGCGTGTCGCTCTGGGACCCGGCGGTGGTCGAACCCGAGGAGTCCGACGGCGGTTCCGCGCCGGACCAGCCCTCGCGCTACGACTTCGAGATCGAGATCGAGGAGGTGGAAGCCCGGTCGTACGCCGGTAGTGCGGTCGCCGCGGGCATGCTGGGAGACCGGCGGGTCGTGGTGGCCAACGGTCACCACGACGGGGTGCTCGTGTGGGACGTCGACGATGCCGCCCCCGTCTCCAAGTTCGACGATCTCGACGAGGCACCGACCGACTTCGCCCTGACCGCTGTGGGCGGCCGCCCGTGCGTGGTGGCCGCGGCCGGGCGAAGCCTCCTGCTGGGTGATCCCGTCACCGGCGGGTGGGACGAGCCGCTCACCGCCCCCGGCGGAGACATCTCCTGCTTGGACGCGGGCTCGGTGAGGGGCCGTCCGGTCGCCGTCACCGGCGCCGAGGACGGCACGATCTGCGTCTGGGATCTGGCCGGGCACCAGCTGCTCGGTCGGCCGTTCCGCGAATACGGCAGCACGGTGCACGGCGTCCGCATGGCCGAACTCGATGGCCGCCCAGTGGTCATCGGCGCAGCCCACGTCGACTCCGTATGTGTCTGGGAGCTCCCTGTCTAGACCAGGCCGCAAAGGAGCCCCGGCCACCCCGCGGGGCGGGCTCACCGGCTGGCTCACGCCGTGACCGCACCCATCCGGAGCCGGTCACGGCACACCCGACCACCCGAACACCGAGGCCCAAAACTTGAGAACACGGCCTAGATCGTTAATGGGGAATGTTGCCGCTGGTCAGCGGTCGTAGGCGCTCAGTGAGCGGTTGACGGGCTGGTCGGTGAGTCAGTTGTCCCAGATGGCGACGTTGAGTGCCATGACGCGCTGGCGCAGCCAGGAGGGAAAGACGCGGCCGGGTCCAGGTGGGGGTTCGCCGTGGCGGCGCGGGCGGATCAGTCGGTGTCTCAGTCGGGTCGCGGCGGCCTCGATCCCGGCGCAGGCAAAGCCCTTGTCGCACACGATCGGGCACGGCCCCTCGGCGGACGGGCGCACGTGCAACGCCTGTTTGCGCTCGTCCAGCTCCTTGGGGTGGACCAGGCTGATGCCGATCACCGCACCCTCGGCTGTGGTGATCGGCATCAGCCTGGCACCTCTCGGGACTGCTCTCGCGCTGGGCGCGCTGGTCACCTGGGCGTTCTTCTCAGCGGTCGGCGGGCGCCGGGGCCGGCGCGAGGGTGTCGGGGAAGGGCTCGGTGGCCGGGTCGGTCAGGTGGGGGAGCCGGCGGTCGAGCCAGCGGGGGAGCCACCAGTTGGCTTTGCCCAGCAGGGCCATGGTCGCGGGCACCAGGAGCATCCGGACGACCGTGGCGTCGAGCAGGATCGCCGTGGACAGGCCCAGGCCGAGCATCTTCACCAGCGGTGACGGGTGGGCGACGAAGCCGAGGAAGACCACCGTCATGATCAGAGCGGCGGAGGTGATCACCCGGCCGGTGCCCGCCAGGCCGCGCGCGACCGACTCGGTGCTGTCGCCGGTGGCGTCGTAGCTCTCGCGGATGCGGGAGAGCAGGAACACCTCGTAGTCCATGGACAGGCCGAACAGGACCGCGAAGAAGATCGTGGGCAGCGGTGAGGCGATCGCGTACGTTCCGTCCAGGCCGAACAGGTCCGCGCACCACCCCCACTGGAACACCGCGACCACGACGCCGTACGCGGCGCCGATCGACAGCAGGTTCATGACGGCGGCCTTCAGCGGCACGACGACGGCGCGGAACAGCACCATCAGCAGCAGGAACGACGTGGCCAGGATCGCGGCGATGAAGATCGGGAGGGTCTTGTCGAGCTGCCGGGTGAGGTCGTCGGTCATGGCCGTCATGCCGGAGACGGCGACGTTGGCGGGGGCCAGGTCGCGAACGCGTTCCAGCGTCCGGGAGGTCTCGGCGTCCGCGGGGGCGCTGGTGGGGATCGCGGGCACGACGACCGCGTCCCCCTGGGGAGAGGTCCGCGGCGGGCCCACCGCGGCGATGCCGGGGTCGGCGGCGAGACGTCCGGTGAGGTCGGGGATGGTCTGGGCGGTCACGCCCGGGCGGCGCAGGTCGGCGACGAGCAGCAGCGGGGCGTTGTGGCCGGGGCCGAAGCCCTCGGCCAGCAGGTCGTACGCGCGGCGGTGGGTCGTGCTCGTCCTGTCGTCGCCGGCGTCGGGGTAGCCGGTCTGCATCCACAACGCCGGGGCGGCGAGCGTGAGCAGCAGCGCCGACGCGCCGAGCAGATACGGCCAGGGGCGGCCCGAGACACGATGCGCCAGACGCCACCATGCCCCGTCTTCGGTGCGCTCGGCGGGGGAGCGGCGGCGGACGAGGCGTCCGGCGTCGATGCGGTCGCCCAGCAGGGACAGCAGTGCGGGCAGCAGGGTGAGGGCGGTGGCCACGGCGAAGAGCACGACCAGCGCGGCGCCGAGCCCGACCGAGGCCAGCAGGCCCAAGCCGGTCAGCAGCAGCGCCGACATCGCGACGACGACGGCGCCTCCGGCGAACAGGACCGCCGAGCCCGCCGACGCCATGGCGTTCGACAGTGCGGCGCGGTTGTCCTGACCGGCCGTCCGGTTCTGGCGGTAGCGGGCCACGACGAACAGGGCGTAGTCGATGCCGACGCCCAGACCGATCAGCATTCCGACGCTCGTCGCGGCGCTCGTGACGTCCATGGCATGGGCCAGCAGCGCGATGCCGGACAGCCCGGTGGCCACCGTGACCATCGCGATCACGATCGGCACCAGGGCGGCGACGACCGTTCCGAAGACGACGAGCAACACGACCAGGGCGGCCAGCAGACCGGCCGCCTCGGTGCCCGAGGTCTCGGTCTCGGCGTTGATGAACGCGGCGTCGCCGCCGACCTCCGCGACGGCGCCGGCGGCCCGTACCGGCTCCAGCGCGCCGGTGATCGCCTTCACCGGCTCGGGGCCGAGCCCGGCCGAGGGCCGGTCGAAGGTGACCTCGGCGTAGCCGATGCGCCCGTCGCGCGACACCGTGCCGGTGGCGAACGGGTCGGCGACGGCGGCCACGTCCTCGGCATCGGCGATCCGGGCGAGGGCCGCCTGGATGGCGGGTCGGTAGCGGTCGAGCCGTTCACCCTCCGGAGCGGCGAAGACCGCCTTGGCGCTGCCACCGGCCGCCTGCGGGAAGCGCTCCTGCAGAAGCTCCATCGCCCGTTCGCTCTGGCTGCCCGGAGCGACGAGGTCGTCGGCGAACCTGCCGCCCGCGGTGCCCGCCAGCCCGATGACCAGGACGGCCAGGAGAGTCCAGAGCCCGATCGTTAGCCATGGTCGGCGGGCGCTGGCGTCGCCGATGCGACGGATGACGCGATGCATGACGGTGCTCCTTCGGCGAGGGGATGCGGCGGCGAGTGCGCCGGGGTGAGCTGTCGCACCAACCGTGCTCGCCGGGGCCGCCGCAGTCGCCCGTCCACCGGCGGAGCCGATCCCCGTCGCGCAGCGGAGGCCCGCTCCGCCTCGCGGCGGATGACCGGTGTGTCCGTTCCCGCATACGGTGGTCCCGCGCCCGCCGACAAGCCGCGGAGGGCACCGCATCTCGCACCGTGGAGCGCTGGTGAACCGCACGACGCCGCCCTCCGGCCCGCCCGCCGGGGCCGCGGCGGGCCGCCCCGGAAGGCTCCGGGGGCCCTTCGCCCGCTGGCCGCGCGCCATGGACGCCGTCCTCGCCGGGCTGGTCCTCCTCGTGCTGGTGCTCGTGCACGACATGCCCGGAGACGCCCTGGGCTTCCGTCCCCTTCGCGACCTCAACCTCGCCGCCCTGCCGGTCTTCGCCGCGGCCGGTACGGCGTTGTACTGGCGACGCCGGGCACCTCTGGCCGTGCTGAGCGTCACCTTGATCGCCTGGGCCCTGTTGCTGCCGACCACGCGCAACCTCATCGGCGTCCCGGTGCTCGTCGCCCTGTACAGCGCGGGGCGGTACTCGCCGGACTCATGGCGGGGGCCCACGGGCGTCGTGGCGACCGTCGCCCTGGTCACCGTTGACCTGCGTACGGAATCCGCGCCGTGGAGTGAGGCCGTCTTCGGGGTCATCGTCATGGTCGGCCTGTGGTACGTGGGGCGCGGGCTCCGGCTGCGCGACCGCCACGCCGCCCGGCTCGTCGCCGAACAGGCCGCCGAGGCCGTCCGCATCGTGGCCGAGGAGCGGACGCGCATCGCCCGCGAGCTGCACGACGTGGTGGCCCATCGGGTGAGCGTCATGACCGTTCAGGCGGGCGCGGCCAAGGCGATGGCCGCGCACGCCGCCGACGGTCCGATCCCGGAGCAGGCACTGCGGGCGATGGGGGCGGTCGAAGAGGAGGGACGGCAGGCGCTGGCCGAGCTGCGCCACCTGCTCGGCGTCCTGCGTCCCGAGAACGATGCCGGCGGCCCCGAGCCCCAGCCCGGCCTGGCCGACGTTCCCCGCCTCGCCGACCAGATCCGCGCGACGGGCGTCGCGGTGACCCTGTCGCTCGCCACGCTCCCGACCGGACTGCCCGCTCGCGTGGACCTGTTCGCCTACCGCATCGTTCAGGAGGCGCTCACCAACGTGCTCAAGCACGCCGGTCCCGGCGCCCACGCCGACGTCCGGCTCGGGGTCGCCGGCGGCGAGATCGTCATCGAGGTGCGCGACGACGGCGGCGGCACCGCCGCCCTGCCGGGAGACGCCCAGGACGGGACGCGCGGCCACGGCATCGTGGGGATGCGGGAGCGGGCGCTACTGTTGGGCGGCACACTCGACGCCGGGCCGCGCCCGGACGGCGGGTTCGACGTCACCGCCCACCTGCCCACCGGAGGCGAGCCCGCGTGAGCATCCGTGTCGCCATCGTCGACGACCAGGCCCTCGTCCGCGGCGGCTTCGCCATGATCCTGCAGATCCACGACGACATCGCGGTCGTCGCCGAGGCCGGTACCGGCACCGAGGCGATCGAGGCGGCGCGCCGGCACCGGCCCGACGTGATCCTCATGGACATCCGGATGCCGGACATGGACGGTCTGGAGGCCACCGAGCGGATCCTGGCCGAATCCGACTGGAACGTCAGGGTGCTCATCCTGACCACGTTCGACCCGGACGAGTACGTCTACCGGGCGATGCACGCCGGTGCCAGCGGCTTCGTCCTCAAGGACATCCCACCCGACCAGCTCGCCACCGCCGTGCGCACCGTCGCCGACGGCGGCGCCCTGCTGGCCCCCTCGATCACCCGCCGGCTGATCGGCCGGTTCGCCCGGCGGCTGAGCGTCAACACCGCCGTGGCCGAACGCCTGGAACGCCTCACCGACCGCGAGCGCGAAGTGATGGCCGCCGTGGCCCGCGGATCGAGCAACTCCGAGATCGCCGAAGAGCTCTTCATCGGACCCGCGACCGTCAAGACGCACGTCTCCGGCATCCTCACCAAGCTGGGCCTACGCGACCGCGCCCAGATCGTCATCTTCGCCTACGAGAGCGGCCTGGTCGAGGCAGGCGACCGCGACATCGGCCACTGACCGGCGGTGGCGGGCCCACATCGGCTTTCGAGCCGCCGGGCGATCGGGCGCGGTGCCAGGGCTTTTGTGACACCGCCGTCAGTCGAAGTCGTCGTCGAAGGCGGCGGCGAGCGCGGTGGCGATCAGGCCGGGCAGGTCCGGGCGGCCGTCCTCGCGGGCCCAGCGTGTCAGGGCGACGTGCATCGCGGCCAGGCAGGCGCCGGCCACGGCCCAGGCGCGGAACTCCGGCTCGGGGTCGGGCGCGTCACCGAGCAGGGCGTCGACGATGGCCCGCTGGGTGGCGAGCTGGCCGTCCAGGTGGCGGGCGCGCAGGGCCGGAGTGTCGATCATCAGCCGGACGCGGACGAGCAGCAGGTCCTCCTCGGGTGACGGGCGCGTTCCCGGCCCGACGACGGCGCGGGTCGTCTCGACCAGGGCCCGGCCGATCCGGCGCGCCAGGGGCTCGTCGGCCGGCCGGGCCGCGACCCGGGCCGCGATGAGGGGGTCGTACCGGTCCTGGAGGACCAGGTCCTCCTTGGTCGGGAAGTGCCGGTAGACGGTCATCGGGGAGACCCCGGAGGCCTTGGCGACGTCGTTGACGGTGGTCGCGTCGTAGCCGTGCTCGGTGAACAGCCGCATCGCGTGCGACTGGATCATGCGCCGGGTCTCCGCCCGCCGGCGTTCGCGCAGATTCGGCCCTTCACCACTCATGCGGGATACGCTACCGTCCTGTTAGTCACTAACAAATTGTTAGTGACTAACAGGACGAGGTGAGTGGAATGAGCAGACTGTTCGGCAGGACCGCCGTGGTGACCGGGGCGTCGCGCGGCATCGGACGTGCCATCGCCGAACGGCTCGCCGCCGACGGCGCGGACGTCGCCGTGCACTACGGCGGCGGCGAGTCCGGGGCCAGGGAGACCGTCGCCGGGATCGAGCGGGCCGGCGGGCGCGCCTTCGCCGTCCGCGCCGAGCTGGGAACGGCCGGGGACGCCGACACCCTGTTCACCGGCCTGGCGGGCTGGCTGTCCGGGCGGCCGCTGGACATCCTGGTCAACAACGCCGCGGCCGCCCCGACCGGCCCGATCGAGACCGACACCCCGGAGGCGTTCGACCGGCTGTTCGCGGTGAACGTCAGGGCGCCGTACTTCCTCATCCAGCGGGCGCTGCCGGTGCTGCGCGACGGCGGCCGGATCATCACCCTGTCCTCGGCCGCCACCCGCGCGGCCAACCCCGGCCAGACCTCCTTCGCCATGACCAAGGGCGCCGTGGAGACGATGACCCTGACGCTGGCCAGCGCGCTGGGCGTCCGCGGGATCACGGTCAACGCCGTCGCCCCCGGAGCCACCAGGACCGACGCGAACGCGCCCCTGTTCGAGGCCCCGGGCGTCGTGGAGTACCTGGCGGGCCTGGCCGCCCTCGACCGCGTCGGCCGGGCCGAGGACGTCGCCGACGTCGTCGCCTTCCTCGCCTCCGACGACGGCCGCTGGATCACCGGCCAGGTCATCGACGCCAGCGGCGGCCTCCACCTCGGCTCCCGCGGGGGCCTCCAGCTCGGCGCCCGGAGCTGACCCGCCGGGCCGTCAGGTCACGCGGCGGCGGACGCGCCAGAGGCCGAACGCCGCCAGCAGCCCGCTGAGCGCGAGGTACACCGCGGTCTCGGCCCACTGGAACGCCCAGTAGCGGTCCGCGGGATGGTAGGCGACGGCGACGTGCAGCCTCAGCTTGCCCAGGCACACCGCGGTGTCGCCGAACGTGCCGGTCGCCCCGGTCCTGGGCGGGCTGTCGAGGCAGGCGTTGAACCGCCGCTCGCCGAGGTTCCGGCCGTCGGCGGTGCGCAGCGGGCTGAGGTCGCTGATCCACGCGTCGGGCTCGTCCGGGATCCGCACGCCGCCGACCACCGCGCCGCCGCCGATGCTGCCCAGGCTCCGCGCCTGGTTGATGGCCTGGGCGGTCATCGGCAGCGTCGTCCTCTCCGGCGGCATGAGGCCGGGCCGCACGAGGTTGGGGAACAGGAACTGGAAGACCAGGAACCCGGCCAGCGTGACGGCCATCGCGGGCAGGGTGCGGCGCAGCACCAGGCCGGCGACGGCGCCGAACGTGAAGGCCAGCGCGGCGTACCCGACCGGCGCGACGTTGCGGGCGCCGAACTCGAAGGTGCCGAACCGGTTCTCGACGACCTCGTCGAACGGGGCGGCCGCCCAGGTCAGCAGTGCGGCGGCCGTCCCCGTCACGACCATGGCGGCGGCGCCGACGACCAGAAGTTTGACCAGCAGCCACCGGCCCCGCGTCACGCTCTGGTTCCACACCATCCGGTGGGTGCCCGCCTCCAGCTCGCGGGCGACCAGCGGCGCGCCCCAGAACGTGCCGAGGACGGCGGGGACCAGGCCGAGCCCGGCGGCCAGGAACAGCAGCGTGGACTCGTAGGCGGAGCGGAACTGCGCCCGTGGCTCGGCGCAGTCGGCCCGCCCCCCGCACTTGGAGCGGTAGACGTCGTGGGCGTCGCGGATGTCGCCGCCCAGGTACACCAGGTAGGCGGCGGCCAGGACCAGCGCGACCGCGCCGGCCAGCGCCTGGACGCGGAACTGCCGCCAGCTCAGCCAGATCATCGGCGTCCCTCCCCGGCGGCGCGGGTCATGTAGCTCAACACGAGCTCCTCCAGCGAGACGGGTTCGGCGGGACGGGGCAGGGGCGGCCGTCCGGCGTCGCCGCGCACGACCGCGACGCTGGCGCGGCCGTGGTGCTCCACCCGGACGGTCTCGACGCCGGGCGGCAGCCGCTCCAGCTCGCCGGGGGGCGCGGTGACGCGGTGGTGGGTGGCCAGCAGGTCGCGGACGTCACCGGCGACCTGGACGCGCGAGCCGCTCAGCACGATCAGGTGGTCGCAGACCCGCTCGATGTCGTCCAGCAGGTGGGAGGAGAGCACGGCGCTGGCGCCGAGCTCGGTGACGAACTCCATCAGGTTGCGCAGGAACCCGCTGCGCGCCAGCGGGTCCAGCGCGGCGGCCGGCTCGTCGAAGATCAGCAGTTCGGGGCGCTTGGCGGCGGCGATCGTCAGCGCCAGCTGCGCCCGCTGCCCGCCCGACAGCCGGCCCGCCTTCTGGTCGGGGTTCAGCCCGACCTGCGCGATGCGCCGCTCGGCCAGGCCCTGGTCCCACGCCGGGTTGAGCCGGGCGCCCAGCCGCAGGTGCTCGGCCACCGTGAACGACCCGTACACGGGCGTGTCCTGCGCGACGAACCCCACCCGGGCCAGGTGGGCGGCGTCGGCCGCCGGGCGGGAGCCCAGCACGGCCAGCGATCCGGACGTCGGCTCGACCAGCCCGCAGGCCAGGTGCAGCAGCGTCGACTTGCCGGCCCCGTTCGGGCCGACCAGGCCGATGATCCGGCCCGGGGGAACGGAGAGGCTGACGTCGCTCAGCGCGGTGCGGCGGCCGTATCTCTTGGTCAGACCCTCGGCGTGGAGCACCGGAGGGGAGGTCGTGTTCGGCATGGTCCCATCCTGGGAACCCGCGCCCGGGGCCGCACCGACCGAAGGCACGGTCGGCGCCGCCGCCGGCCGTACTTTCGGCCGGTTCGCGCCCGCCGGTGGTCAGCCGGGTTCCACCAGCCGGTTCTCCCAGGCCCACGCGGCGATCTCGACGCGGTTCCGGGTGCCGAGCTTGGCCTGGATGCCGGACACGTGGCCCTTGACCGTGCTCAGCGAGATGAACAGCTCCGCGGCGATCTGCTGGTTGGTGCGGCCCCGGGCGACGGCCCGCACGACCTCCAGCTCGCGGTCCGACAGCGGCGTCCGCACCGGCTCCCGGGGCGCCCCGGCCGAGGCGAGGTGCCGCAGCAGCCGGAGCGTGATCGACGGCGAGACCAGCGCCTCGCCGTTGTGGGCGGCGCGGACGGCCTCGACCAGCAGCCCCGGCCCGGCGTCCTTCAGCACGAACCCGACCGCGCCGCCGCGCAGCGCGCCGTACACGTACTCGTCCATGTCGAAGGTGGTGACCACGACGACGCGCAGCGGATCGGCCGCCTTCGGCCCGGCCAGCGCGCGGGTGACCTCGATGCCGTCCAGCCGGGGCATCCTGATGTCGACCAGGCACACGTCGGGCCGCAGCCGCCGCGCCAGGGCGACGGCCTCGGCGCCGTCGGCGGCCTCCCCGACGACCCTGATGTCGGGCTGGTCCTCCAGGATGAGCCGCAGCCCGCGGCGGATCATCGACTGGTCGTCGGCGATCAGGACCTCGATGGTCATCGGGGCTCCCGGACGGGGACGGGCAGCACGGCCCGCACGGACCAGCCGGCGCCGGGCCCCGGTCCGGCGCTCAGCGTGCCGCCGAGGGACTCGACGCGTTCGCGCATGCCGACCAGACCGTATCCGCCGCGGTGCCGGGCGTGCGCCGGGCCGTGCGGGGCGTCGTCGGCGACCTCGACCGCGATCCCCTCGGGGACCCGGTCGACGGTGACCTCGACCGAGCGGGCCCGCGGCGCGTGCCGCAGCACGTTGGTCAGGGACTCCTGGACGACGCGGTGCACGGTGCTGGCGACCTCCGGCGGCCAGTCGGTCCGGTCGGGCACGCGCAGGCGCACCGCGGGACCCTTGCCCTCGAAGCGGCCGACCAACGTCCCCAGCTCCTCGGGGCCGGGGGAGGGGGGCGCGCCGTCGTCGGCGTCGCGCAGCAGCCCCACCACGCGGCGCATCGCCGTCAGGGCGTCGGACCCGGCCGTCTCGATCTCGGTCAGCGCCTCGCCGACCCGCCCGGGGTCCCGGCGCGCCACGATCTGGGCGGCCTGCGCCTGGATCAGCATGCCGGTGATGTGGTGGGCCACGATGTCGTGCAGCTCCCGGGCCAGCTCCAGCCGCTCGGCGCGGCGCACCCGCTCGGCGACGGCGCCCGCCCGCGCGTCCAGCGTCCGGAACGTCAGCCCGGCCGCGACGGCCGCCGCCCACGCCAGGCCGTTCATCGCCGTCACGCCCGTGACGCCGGACGCCTCGGGCTCGGCGGCGACCTGCCCGGCCACGGTCAGGGCCGCCCAGGCCGTCGCGACCGCGCCCGCCACGACCGGCGGCCGGGTCCGGACGGCGGTCCCGACCAGCACCATCAGCCCCAGCGCCGTGGCGGGACCGGGTTCGGTGGGGAGGTCGGCGCCCGCCGCCTCCGGCAGCAGCACCGCCAGGGCGGCCACGGCCAGGCCCGCGACCGGCGCCCACGCCGGCCGCCGGTGCAGCAGCGCCAGCACGCACACGACCGCCGCGGCGGCGCCGCCGGGCAACGCGTAGGCCGCGCCCCAGGTCTGGGCGATCGCGATGGCCTGGACGGCGATCGCCGTGGTGAACACCGCGCCCGCCCCGACGACGGAGGCCCTTCTCATCCATCGGTCCGCGGCGGCCACGTCGGCAAGAGTACCGAGCCGGTGCGGAGCCGGGACGCGCCGCGTCCGGCCCCCGCTGCCCGGAGTGTTCGGTTCCGCCGCCACCTCTTACGGCCGCCCGCCACCGGACAGCCGCAGCGCCGGGCCGAGCACCAGCGCTCCGGCCATGGCGACCGTCGCCATGGTGGTGACGCCGGTCGGCCCGGACACCCAGGTCAGCGCGACCACCGCGACGCCGCCCGCGGCGATGCCCGCCGCCGGGCCCGCGCGCAGTGTCCTGATCGCCGAACCCACCAGCACCGCCATGGCCAGGGCCGGGACGGGCGCGGGCTCCTGCGGCAGGTCGGCGGCCAGGGAGAGCGCGGTCGCGGCGCCCGCCACCGCCACGCCCGCGACCGCCGTCCACGGCCGCCACCGCTCGCGCAGCAGCGCCAGCGCGCCCACCACCAGCGAGACGGCCAGGTCGAACGCCCAGGAGGCGCCACCCCAGCTGGTGGCGAGCATGAAGGCGGTGAAGGCGGTCCCGGCGGCGAACACGACGCCCAGCCCGACGTCGATCACCGTTCGGGCCGGTCGCGCCGTCCGATCCACTGTGTCCATGACCCCGACGCTAGGAAGCCCCGCCGCCGGGGCGGACCGGCCGAAAGTACGGTGCCGGTCCGCCGGGGCCGTGCTTTGGACCCGTTCCCGGGATCACCCTCAGTAGAGCACCGTGCCCTTGAGGCTGGAGCCGACCTGCTTGGAGGCCGACTTGAGGGACAGGTAGAACCTCGTCCCCGGCTTGATCCTGACCCTGTTGAGCTTGACGGTCCTGCCCGCGTCGGTGTGCTTGACGGTCACGGCGGGGCTCAGGGCCTTGCCGTTCTGCGCGACGAGCTGCACCTTCACCGGGGCGTTCCGGTGCACCTGGGCGACCCTGAGCGAGACGTTGGCCCCGACCTTCGTCTTGGTCAGGGGCCCGCGAACCTTCGACGGGACGGTCGTGCCCCGGGGACCCGGGTTCACCCTGACCCAGAAGGAGTGCTGCTTCTGCTTCGCCTTGGTGACCTGGACCGCGGCCGGGTGGGCGTCGGGTGCCGCGGCCATGGCGGGGGCGGCGCCCATGGCGAGGGCGGCCGACAGGCCGCCGACGACGGCCGTGCGCGCGACGAGGGACATCCGGACCATGTGCTTCTCCTTCTCCTCAACCGAAACGACATGATCACCCTCGTGGGCGCCGGTGCCGGGTCACCAGAGTCCCCGGCACCAACGCGACTGGCACCGGGCTCCTACAGGAGCCCCCAGTAGAAGGCCCACGGCACGAACACCGCCCCGGCCACCAGGAGCAGCCCCACCCGGACCCGCTCGCCGCGCGGGACCTCCCGGCGCCAGCGGAGGACCGTCCCGACCAGCGCGATCACCGCCAGCACCGCCGTCGTCTGCAACAGCACCCAGGGCAGCGGCCGGCCGAACACCAGCGGGCCGGTCTCGGTCCCCTTGCCCATCACGAGGGAGAACAGGTAGACGAACGCGCCCAGGAAGCCGACCGCCCCCGTGGCCGCCAGCGTCCGGGCCCAGCCGTTGGCCACCCCGCGCCGTCCCCGGACGCGGCGCGCCAGCGCCGTCAGCGGGTAGGCCGCGAACGCCACCAGGAACAGGACGGCCGCGAACAGCTGCGCCCACTTGCCCTCCCACCACGCCGAGGGCGGGGCCGCGACGGTCGGGTGGTCCTGCTTGGGCGGGGTGGGGGCGTCGGCGTTCGGCAGGCGGCCGGAGGTGACGTCCCGGACCCATCCGGCCACCAGGTCGGCGTAGCCGGGGGCGAGGGCCTCGCCCCGGGTGCGTCCGCCGTCGGGGGTCTGGTGGAGGCCGTGGTCGGCGTCCCGGAAGTAGCGGAACGTGTAGTGGGTGTTGCCACCGCGCCGGAGGGCCCGCGCGAACAGCGGCGGGTTCTCCTGCGGCGGCGTCAGCAGGTCGCGGTCGCCCCACACGCCCAGCAGCGGTTGCCGCACCCTCGTCAGCACGCCCTGCGCGTCGTGGTGGGCCTCCGCGAACAGGCCGATGTCGCCGGCCAGGCGGGCGAAGTTGTGCTTGCCCCGGTCGATGAGCGAGCCGCGCACGCCCGCGCGGCGCAGTTCGGACGCCTCGTTCCAGATCTGCTGGCGCAGCGGGGTCATCGCGTTGCCGCCCACCACGATCACGAACGCGACGTCGCGGGAGCGGGAGGCCGCCAGCGGCGCGACCCAGCCGCCCTCGCTGAGGCCCCACACGCCGACCTTGGCCGGATCGACGCCGGGCTGCGCGCGCAGCGCGCGGACGCCCCCGAGCGCGTCGTCGGCGAGTTCGGAGTAGGAGCGCCGGAACAGCGTGTACCCGGCCGAGCGCTTGTCGTAGATGAGGACGGCCAGGCCGCGTCGCGCGAACTCGACGGCCTCGGTGCGCAGGTGCTCGCGGGGGACGCCCGCGCCGGAGCCGGTGACGAGCACGACGCCCGCGCGCGGCGCGGTCCCCGGGGGTTTCAGGACCGTGCCGCGCAGGGTCAGCCCGCCGTGCCCGGTGAAGGACACCTCGGTGGCGGTGAGGCCGGGCGGGGCCGGGACGGGGCCGCCGCCGTCCGCGCGGGCGGGCAGCGGCAGGAAGAGGAGGAGCGCCAGGAGCGCCAGGAGGGTCGGTGTTTTCCGCATGCCCCGGACGCTAGTTTGCAGAGGAAGCTTTGCAAAGGTTTCTCTGCAAAGATGGCTCTGCGGTATTAGGCTGCTCCTCATGAAGGACGATGCCGAGCCCGTCATCCTGGACGACCCAGGGAAGCTGAAGGCCCTCAGCCACCCGCTGCGCCGCAGGATCCTGCGGCGGCTCGACGCGCACGGGGCGGCCACGTCCACCACGCTCGCCGAGGCGCTCGGGGAGAGCACCGGCACGACCAGCTACCACCTGCGGCAGCTGGAGCGGCACGGCCTCATCGAGGAGATCCCCGAGCGGTCCGCCGGGCGGGAACGCTGGTGGCGGCGCGCCGAGAGCCCCCGCGACCTGCGCTTCCCGAACCTGGACGCGGTGCCGGACGAGCAGCGGCCGGTGCTGGGCGAGGTGCTGCGGCTCATGCACGCCGAGGACACCGAGCTGATGAGCCGGGTCCCCGAGGAGTACGCGCGGCGTCCGGAGTGGGTGCGGGTGTCGCGGGGGAGCGCGGTGCTGACCGAGGAGGGGCTGGCCGAGTTCTTCGAGGACTACATCAGGCTGCTGCAACGGCACAGCGACCAGGCGCGGGAGGCCGCCGACCCGGACGCCCGCCCCGTGCACGTCCGCCTGTTCACGCTGCCCGCCGACGGCGAGGAGTGAACGCTCACCGGTCGTGGTGGCAGACCGCCTCCAGCATGAACCCGAACGGGTCCAGCCAGAACGTCGCGTAGTACGGCGGCGGGTACTGCGGGAACTCCCGAGGCCCGTGCAGGATCTCGCATCCCAGCCCCGTCACCAGCCGGTGGACCTCCCGTACGGCCGCGCGCGTCGGCACCATGAACGCCAGGTGCTGGAGCCCGGTGCCGTCCCGCGAGTACGCGCCGGGCGGGTCCGGCGCGGCGGAGGGATAGAAGAACAGGTACGTGCCGCGCCTGCCGTGGGCGGGACGGTAGGCGAACTGGTCGGCCGCGTCCAGGAACGGTTCGAAGCCGAGGGCGGGCATGACCGTGGCGTAGTGCTCGCGCGCGGCGTCGAGGTCGGGGACGTTCACCCCGAGGTGGCCGAGGACCATCCGGTCAGACGGCGGCGGCGCCGAGACGGAACCGGGGCTCCTCCGCCGCGTCGTCCAGCGTGACGGCCGCCGCGCCGGGGGCCGGGCGGGGGCGGCGCGGCACCGGGGCCCCCGACGACCCGCCGCGCCCCCGGTAGACGAGCAGGCCGTCGACCGGGTCGGGGACCGCGTCCAGCGCGGCCCGCACCAGGGGCAGCGCCCGCCAGCGCGACCAGTGCTCCTCGCCGGGGAACGACAGCTCCAGCACCAGGCCCCAGTGGCTTTCGGTCAGGCACCAGTCCGTCGCGCCGTGGGTCAGCGCGGCCTCGACGAGCTGTTCCTTCCAGCTCAGGAACCAGGACGTCGCGGGGAACTTCCCGTCGAAGACCTCGATGGACCACCAGTCCGCGTCCATGCGGCATCGCCTCCGCCTCGACGATAGGCGCGGTTCGGTCCGCCTGCCAGCCCCCTTATAGCCTGGGCGGCGTGAAACGCGAGGCGGTGTCGGCGACGCGGCTGCTGGTGCTCGGCGGGGTGCGCGGGTTCGGGCGGGCGCACGGGTACGAGGTGCGGCGCACGCTGCTGTCGTGGGGGTCGGACGAGTGGGCCAACGTCAACCCCGGCTCGATCTACCACGCGCTGAAACAGCTGACCAAGGAGGGGCTGCTGCGCGCCCACGGGGCTGCCGGCAGCTCCGCCGGGCCGCCCCGCACCGACTACGAGATCACCGCGGCGGGCGAGGCGGAGTTCCTGCGGCAGCTCCGGGAGGCGCTGGTCACGGTGGACGTGCGGCGGCCGGAGCTGCTGACCGCCGCGCTGGGGTTCCTCACCGAGCTGCCGCGCGCCGAGGCGATCGGGCTGCTGGAACGGCGGCTGGAGGCGCTGGCGGCGTTCCGCGGCGAGGTCGCCCCGCACCTGGCGTGGGAGTCGGGCGACCACCTCAACGAGCTGCTCGACTGGTGGGTGACCTCCGCCGACGCCGCCGCCACGTGGACGCGCGGGCTGATCGGGCGGCTGCGCGACGGCGCGTACGTGATGGCCGACGAGAAACCGGACGAGAGGCCGGGCGGGTCAGGCGAGGCAGACCAGCGCGGAGCGTAGCTCGCGGTCCAGCGGGTGGTCGTCCGGCAGCCGGCCGGTGGTGGCCTCGACGAACTCGGCGGCCGGCAGCTCGGCGGAACGGCCTTCCAGCGTGACGCGGTAGCCGCCGGGGACGCGTTCCACCCGGACGGGCGTGTCCGCCTCGCCCAGCGCGGACCGCCCGAACTCCGCGCGCCACGCCGTGCGCGCGTCCCGTTCGGCCGGGTCCACCGGGGCGGCCACGTCGTCGGCGTGGGTGGCGTACTCCGAGGCGTAGTGCCAGGTCTGGAGGCCCACCGGGTACGGCCCGCTCATCGTGGACAGCATCGCGTCCGCGCCGCGTTCCCGCATCCGGCGGCGGGTGTCGGCGTTGGCGCCCCGCCACTCCGCCAGGACCTCCCCGATGGGCCGGTCCCGGCGGGTCCGCACGCACCAGTCGTTGAACGCGTCCAGGTCGTCCACGCCCTCCTTCTCCAGCCGCGCGAACAGGCCGCCCAGGTCGTCGTCCAGGCAGGCGTGGTTGTACAGCTCCTCCCCGGCCAGGTGGGCGAGCACGTCGCGCACCGACCATCCGGAGCAGCGCGACGGCCGGTCCCAGGCGTCGCCGTCGAGGCCCGCGAAGTGGGCGTCGAGCCGGGCGGCCTCGCGGTCGAACACGTCGAAGGGGTTGGCGTCGGGTGTCTCCTGTGCGTCCATGGGCCTATGCCTGCCCGGTCCCCGGCGTGGCGAACCGGGGCGGGCCCGCGGGCGAGGTGCGGAGGCGGGGATGGGCGAGACGTCGGCAGCACCGGCTGCGGTCCTGGTCGCGTTGCTGGTCACGGCCGGGACGCTGGCCGGGGGATGCAGCCGTGACGGCGGCGGGGACATGGCCGCCCCCGGCAGGACGCTGCCCGCGCCGGGGGAGCTGCCCGCGACGGTCCGGATGGGCACCACGGCGCGGGGGCGGGCGCTGGTGGACGAGATGGGCCGCGCCCTGTACCGGTTCGCCCGCGACGGCCGCGACCGGCCGACCTGCCGGGGCGACTGCGCCGCGATGTGGCCGCCGTTCACGGCCGGGCGGCCGCCCCGCGCGGGCGAGGGCGCGCGGGCCGACCTGGTCGGGGTGGTCCGCCGCGCCGACGGCCGGCTCCAGGCCACCTACGCCGGGCACCCGCTGTACCGGTACGTCCGGGACGACGGGCTGCCCACCGAGGCCGAGGGCCACGACCTGTGGGACCACGGGGCCGAGTGGTACCTGCTCGACGCCGCCGGACGCCCCCTGCCCCCCGACGGCGGGGGCCTGAGGCGCGTCCCCCGCGAGGGCGCCGACCGCTGACCGTCCGTACCCTGGGGGCCTCGACCGGAACGAGAGGGGACCCATGACCCGCGCCCGCGCGTTCGGCCTGCCGCTGCCCGGCACCCCCGGCCCCCACAACGCGATCACCGACGTCCCCGGCGTGGCCGTCGGCTTCACCACGCTGGACGAGGGCCCGGTGCGGACCGGCGTGACGGCGGTGCTGCCGCGCGGGCACGACGGCCTCGCCGACGCGTGCGCGGCGGGGATCTTCTCCCTCAACGGCAACGGCGAGATGACCGGCTCCCACTGGATCGCCGAGACCGGGGCCCTCGGCACGCCCGTGCTGATCACCAACACCCACGCCGTCGGCCCCTGCCACGAGGGCGTGATCCGGTGGGTCAAGCGGCGGCTGCCCGGCGACGAGTGGCTGCTGCCGGTCGTCGCCGAGACCTACGACGGCTACCTCAACGACATCAACGGCGGCCACGTCCGCCCCGAGCACGCCGAGGCCGCCCTGGACGCCGCCGCCCCCGGCCCGGTCGCCGAGGGCTCGGTCGGCGGCGGCACCGGCATGAACTGCTACGGCTTCAAGGCCGGCACCGGCACCGCCTCCCGGACCGTGGAGTACGCGGGCGACGTCCACACCGTGGGCGTGCTGCTCCAGGCCAACTTCGGGGACCGCCGCGAGCTGACCGTCCGCGGCGTCCCGGTCGGCCGGGACATGACCGGCGACGACCCGATGGCCGAGACCGACTGGACCGCCCCGCCCGGCGCGGGCTCGGTCATCGTGCTGGTCGCCACCGACGCGCCGCTGCTGCCCGGCCAGTGCGCCGCGCTCGCCCGCCGCGTCCCGCTCGGCCTGGCCCGCACCGGCACGATCGGCCACCACTCCTCCGGCGACCTGTTCCTGGCGTTCTCCACCGCCAACGCGGGCGCGCTCACCGGCGGCTTCCCGGTCGGGGAGCCGGGGTACGAGACCCTGCGGTTCGTGCCGTGGAACCGGGTGGACCCGCTCTACGAGGCGGTCGTGGAGGCCGTCGAGGAGGCCGTGCTGAACGCGCTGCTGGCCGCCGCGACGACGGTCGGACGCGACGGGCACCGCTCGCCGGGCCTCCCGCACGACCGGCTGAAGGAGCTGCTGGCGGCGCGCGGCGCCCTCTAGCCGGTCCCTCAGGTGTCGACGAACGACGTCGGGACGATCACCCGCAGCGCGTTGCCCAGCAGCCTGATCCGCACCGGGGTGCGGCCGCGGATCTCGCCGTCCACGTCCACCGACAGCGGCGGGTCGGTCTCCACCACCACCTCGTCGGTGGTGAGGAACGCCTCGCTCTTCAGCGACCGCCACCGTCCGGTCAGCACGTGCCGGGCGGTGGCCGAGGCCAGCTTCAGCCGCCGCTCGTCGCCCAGCCGGTAGACCGCCAGCAGCCGGTCGTCGGGGCTGGCGTCGCGGGCGATGCGCTGGCCGCTGTGGTGGGCGCCGTTGGCGATGTTCAGCTGGTGGGTGGGCATCTCGCGGGTGACCCCGTCGATGGTCACCTTCGCGTGGAACGCCCCGTGCCGGGGCAGCAGCCGCAGCGCGGTGAGCGCGTAGGCGGGGCGGCCCAGCGCCGCCTTGAGCCGGTGCGGGACCCGCTCGGCGACGTGCACCGACAGGCCGAGGCTGACCATGTTGGCGAAGATGTGCTCGTGGTCGTCGGCGCCGCCCGGGTCGTCGGTGAGGTCGCCGGTGCTCTCGAACCAGCCCACGTCCACGTCGGCGACCTTGCCCTCGGCCAGCACCCGCACCGCGCCCGGCAGGTCCAGCGGCAGCTCCAGGCTGCGCGCGAAGTTGTTGGTGGTGCCGAGCGGCAGCACCCCCAGGGCGATGTCGCGGTGCGCCAGATGGCTGACGGCCGCCGCGATCGTGCCGTCGCCGCCCCCGACCACCACCAGGTCGGGCCGCGAGTCCACCACGTCGGTCAGCACCGCGTCCAGCTTCGTCGGGTCGGGGACCGGGACGACCTCGTCGAACACCATCCCCGCCTCGTCCAGCAGCCGTCTGGCCCGTTCGAACAGGCGGCGGCCGCGGCGGGACCGGGAGTTCACCACCAGGACCGCGCGGCCGCGACCGCGTTCCCGGATCACGGCCTCCAGCTCGGGTTTGCTGCGCATCGTGACGGGTCGTCTCCCCTCTCTCGCGGCTCACCCTACCGGGCGGCCCGACCGGAAACCCGACGGCATATTTTATAAAACGGTTACTCTGCGTTGAGGTTTCCGGGGAAGTGGGCATATTCACGTCGGATGCAGGAACGAATATCCGGGGCGTGAATATGTGGCGGCGACTCGTGCTGGGAGCGGGATTCATCGCGGGGGTCGCGGGCATTGTCGCGACCATTGCCCCCGGCGGGCCGGCGCCGGCGGCCGACCCGGCCGCCGGGGACGGCGCGACGGTGCTGAACGAGCGGCGGCGGGGCCCGCGCACGCTCGATCTGACGGTGCGGTCCACGGCGCTGTCGGGCGTGGCGCACGTCCGGTTGCTGCTGCCTCCGGGCTGGTCACGGGAGGCGCCGCGGACCTGGCCGGTGCTGTGGCTGCTGCACGGGGTCGAGGGCGGCGCGGCCGGGCACACCGCCTGGACCGACCACACCGACCTGGAGCGCCTGACCGCCGACCTCGACGTGATCGTGGTGCTGCCCGACGGCGGCCGCAGCGCCAATTACACCGACTGGTGGAATCGTGGCAACGGCGGGCCGCCGAAGTGGGAGACTTTCCACCTCACCGAACTCCGGCGGATTCTCGAACGCGGATACCGCGCCGGGAACGTCCGCGCCATCGCCGGGCAGGGCCTGGGCGGGCTGGGCGCGCTGGCGTATGCGGCCCGGCACCGAGGGTTGTTTCGGGCGGCGGCGTCGTTCAGCGGGCCGTTGCACACCCTGCACCGGGACCCCGCGCGGCTCGACGTCCCCGACCTCATCGAACTCTCCGTGAACGTCGGGCGCCCGACCGTCGACTGGCGCGCGGTGTGGGGCGACCCCGACCGGCAGCGGATCGTGTGGCGGCACCACAACCCGTTCGACCTGGCCGACCGGCTCGCCGGGGTCCGGCTCTACGTCAGCTGCGGCGACGGCGAGCCCGGCCCCTACGACCCGCGGCCGGGCACCTCCCACGACGCGGTGGAGGCGCTGTGCTCCACGGTGTCGCGGGCGTTCACCGCCAAGCTCGCCAAGCTCGGCATCCCGGCCGCCACGCACTTCTACCGGGGCACCCACGGCTGGAACTACTGGCAGCGCGAACTGCACGCGGCCCTGCCGCTGCTGCTGTCAGAGCTCCGCGACCCGGAACGCCGCCTCGGCCGGGGCTAGGCCGTGTTTCAAAAGCCCTGGCCTGCGGCGCTCGCCCTGGGGGCTCGCGCCTCACCAGGTCTTGGCGAGCGCGACATCGCTTCGCGATCTGACCCGCGGGCCCTCGCCTCCGGCATCGGGCCCGCAGGTCAGGTCACGCGCTCGCGCGTGGCTGAGGCCCGCTTTGAAACAGGCCCTAGCCCGGGGGCCGGTACTCGAACCCGATGCCGCGGGAGATGTCGCGCAGCGTCTCCTCGTACAGCGGGGCGATGTCGGAGTAGGCGAAGTCGAGCTGGTTGAGCGCCTCCATGCACAGCAGCCCGTACAGACGGATCCAGCAGCCCATCGCGACGTGCAGCGCCGCCACGGGCAGTTCCAGGCCGAGGTCGTCGCGGTAGGCGGCGAGCCCCTCGCGGACCGAGGGCGGCGGCTCGCCGGGGACGGGGAACGGCGCGCGTGCCCACAGCGCCTCGACCTGCCGCAGGAAGACCAGCTCGAAGTCGCGTCCGGCCCGGTCGCGCTCGGAGGCGGGGGGATGGCCGGGGCCGGTGCGGCGGGCGGAGGCGCCGGCCGGGACCGGGCTGGCGAACACCCACCGGAACTCGGCGGGATGGGCGACCGCCCAGGCCCGCATGGCGCGGCAGGCCGCCAGCAGCCGGTCGCCGGGCGCGTCGGCGGGGCACGTGTCGCGGGCGGCCTCCATCGCGGCGGTCAGCTCCCGGAAGAAGTCGGCGGCGACCGCAGCCACCAGGTCGTCGTGGCCCGCGAAGTAGTGGTACAGGGCCGGGCCGCTCATGCCGACCTCGCGGGCGACCGCGTTGACGGTCACGGCGGCCGGGCCTTTGGCGGTGAGCAGCCGCCGCGCCGCCGCGCGGATCTCGGCGAGCGTGGCCCGCCGCATCCGGTCGCGTCGCGTCGTCATCGTCGGTCCCCTCCCTCGGCGGCGTTGACAGCCTAGAGCATCTGTGTTTCCTTAATGGCTCTAGAAGTTTTAGAACCTCTAAGGAGAGATGGATGGACGCGATCGTCATCGGCGGGGGGATCGGCGGGCTGGCCGCCGCGCTCGCCCTGCACCGCGGCGGGCACCGGGTGCGGGTGCTGGAGCGCGCCCCGGCGTTCACCGAGGTCGGCGCGGGGCTGGCCCTCCAGCCGAACGCGCTGCGGGCCCTGGACGCGCTCGGCCTCGGCGACACCGTCCGGGCGCGCGCGGCGGCCGGGCCGCCGG
>NZ_BCQR01000149.1 GCF_001552175.1 Actinomadura kijaniata NBRC 14229 | reverse complement strand
GCGGCGGCCGGGCCGCCGGCCGGGATCCGGCGGCCCGACGGCGCCTGGCTGGTCCGCAACGACGTCGCCGCCCTGGAGCGCCGCTTCGGCCGGTGGGCCGCCCTGCCCCGCGCCGCGCTGCTGTCCCTGCTGCTGGACGCGCTGCCCGCCGACGCGCCGCGCCCCGGCGTCCACGTCCACGAGGTGCGGCCGGACGGCACCGTGACGCACGGCGCGGGGACCGAGACGGCCGACCTGGTGGTCGGCGCGGACGGGCTGAACAGCGCCGTCCGCCGCTCCCTGTGGCCGGACGCGCCGCCGCCCCGGTACGCGGGCTACACCACCTGGCGGGCGATCGTCCCCGGCGTGCCCGTCGAGGAGACCGCGGAGACGTGGGGGAGGGGCGAGCGGTTCGGGTACGCGCGGCTGGCCGACGGGCGGGCCTACTGCTACGCCATGGTCACCGCCCCGCGCCACACCGTGGTCGGGATCGAGGGCCTGCGCCGCCGCTTCGCGGGCTGGCACGACCCGATCCCGGCGCTGCTGGCGTCGGCCACCGACGACGGGCTGCTCCAGCACGACACCTACGAGCTGCCCGACCTGCCCGCGTTCGCCGCGGGCCGGGTGGCGCTGCTCGGCGACGCCGCCCACGCCATGACCCCCAACCTGGGGCAGGGGGCGTGCCAGGCGCTGGAGGACGCCGTGGTGCTCGGGCGGGTGCTCGGGCGGGTGCTCGGGCGGGCGCCGGGATCCGGCGTCGCGGTGCCCGAGGCGCTGCGGGCCTACGACCGGGAGCGGCGGCCCCGGGCGCAGGGGGTCGCGCGGCGGTCCCGGAGGCTGGGCGTGATGGCGCAGCGCTCGGCGTTGCCGCTGGTCGGCGCGCGGAACGCGGCCATGCGCGCGATGCCCGCCGGGCTGTACGCGCGCTCGCTGGAGCCCGTCGTGGGCTGGGGCGGCTGAGCCGGGCGGGGGGCGGGCGCGCTAGGGTCCGGAGAGTGACTGAACCGCGTTCTGTTTTCGGTCCGCAGGCCGACGCCGACGTCCCCGCCTTCTGGCGGGCGCTCGGGCTGCCCGGCATCATCGACGTCCACGTCCACTTCATGCCGCCCCGGCTGATGAACGCGGTGTGGGAGTACTTCGCCGAGGCCGGGCCGCTGGTCGGCCACGAGTGGCCGATCCGCTACAAGCAGTCGGAGGAGGAGCGGATCACGCACCTGCGCGGCATGGGCGTGCGGGCGTTCACGTCACTGGCCTACCCGCACCGGCCCGGCATGGCCGAGTCCCTCAACGAGTGGACGGCCGGGTTCGCCGCCCGCGTCCCCGAGGCCCTCCAGACCGGGACCTTCTACGCCGAACCCGACGCCGCCCGCTACGTGCGCCGCGCCCTGGAGGGCGGCGTCCGCGTCTGGAAGGCCCACCTCCAGGTCGGCGGCTACGACCCGCGCGCCCTCGAACTGGACCTGGTGTGGGGCATGCTCGCCGAGGCGGGCACCCCGGTGATCGTGCACGCCGGGTCCGGGCCGGTCGCCAACGGGCACACCGGCCCCGGCCCGTTCGGCGAGGTCCTGGCCCGCCACCCCCGCCTCACCGCGGTCATCGCCCATCTCGGCGCGCCCGAGTACGACGGGTTCCTGGCGATGGCCGAACGCCACGAGCGCGTCCACCTCGACACCACGATGGCGTTCACCGACTTCCTCGGCGGGCTCGGGACCTTCCCCGAGGCGCTGCTGCCGCGCCTGCGCGACCTCGGCCTGGCGGGCCGGGTCCTGCTCGGCAGCGACTTCCCGAACATCCCCTACGAGTACGCCCACCAGCTGGAGGCGCTGGCCCGCCTGGGGATGGGCGACGACTGGCTCCGCGAGGTCTGCTGGAACGCCGCCGCCAGGCTCTTCGACCTCCGGTGAACGCCGCGGGTCAGTGCCCGCAGTCGGCCTGCCCCACATGGTCGTGCGGCTCGTCCACGTCCGCCGGGACGTGCCGCGGCCCGTGCGGGTCGGCGCAGTGGAACCGGTCGTCCACGTGGTCGACCTCCAGCGTCGTGTGCGTGATCCCGTAGGAGGACTCCAGCACCTCCTGGAGGTCGCGGCGCACCGCGTGGCAGTCGCCCTTGGGCTCCACCAGCACGTGCGCCGACAGCGCCGGGTAGCCCGAGCTGACCTCCCACACGTGCAGGTCGTGGACCTCCTGCACGCACGGCCGCTCCACCAGCCGCGCGCCCACCTCGGTCGGGTCGATCCCGGCGGGCGCGGCCTCCATCAGCACCCGGCCCGCGTCGCGCAGCAGCCCGTACCCGGCCTTCACCATCAGCGCCGCCACCACCAGCGAGGCGATCGCGTCGGCGCGGGCGAACCCGGTCGTCCACACCACCAGGCCGGCGATCGTGGTGGAGATGAACGCGTACAGGTCGTTCAGGATGTGCTGGAACGCGCCCTCGACGTTCAGGCTGGACCGGTTGGCCTTGCTCAGCATCCACGTCGCGACCAGGTTCACCGCGATGCCCGCCAGCGAGGTGAAGAACACCAGCCGCCCGTCCACCTCCGGCGGGGTCACCAGCCGGGCGATGCCCTCGTAGACGAAGTAGACCGCCAGCAGCATCAGCGTCAGGCCGTTGAGCTGGGCCGACAGGATCTCGGCGCGGCGCAGCCCGTAGGTGTAGCCGCCGCGCGGCGGGCGCGCCGCGATCCGCATCGCGACCAGCGCCAGCACGATCGCGAACGCGTCGGTGCTCATGTGCGCCGCGTCCGACAGCAGCGCCAGCGACCGCGCCATCAGGCCGATGACGGCCTCGACCGCCATGTAGGCCAGGATCAGCACCAGCGCGCCGGTCAGGTAGCGGCGGTCGGCGTTGGCCGACACCCCGTGGCCATGGCCGTGGCCGTGGCCATGCCCGTGGCCGTGCCCGTGATCGCGGGCGTCGGTCTCGCTCCCGGTCCTCAGGTCCCCGCTCAAGAGCCCTCCTCCTTGTGGCCGACGTGGGCGAGAGCGAGGTCCAGCAGCATGCGCACGTGCGAGTCGGCCAGCCGGTAGTAGGCCATCCGGCCGGACCGGCGCGCCTGGACGACCCGGCTGGCGCGCAGCAGGCGCAGCGCGTGCGACACGGCGGACTCGGAGTTCCCGCAGACCGCCGCGATGTCGCACACGCACATCTCGCCCCCTTCGAGCAGCGCCGTCAGGACGCGCAGCCGTCCCGGATCGGCCAGCAGGCCGAACACCTGCGCCAGCTCTCCGACGGTGTCGGCGCCCGGCATGGCGGCCGTCACCACGGCGACCTTCTCGGGATCGACGACCCGGGTCACGCACCGGTCGGCCGTCCCCACATCTGAAGCACTGCTCATATGAGCAAATGTAGCGCATACAGGTGGGGGGTACGTGACAGGGTGGGGCCAACCGGGCGGTGCGGAGGGGTTCCGCCCGGTTGGCCGGGTCTGCCGATCAGGTCTCGACGGGCGTGCGCGGCGTCGGCGCGACCGGGGCGGAGGGCTCCTCCGGGCGGGTCTCCACCGACGGGGCCAGCGACGTCGGGCCCGGCTCGGTGCCGGGACCGGGCTCGGGGTCGGAGGTCTCCGGCGGGGGCATCGACGTGCCGGTCTCGGTGACCGTGGGCTCCGAGGTGGTCTCGGAGGTGGTGGTCTCGGTCACGGTGGGCTCGATCGGGCCCCGCCGGTCCTCCTCCTGCGTGATCGTGGGCGCGGGAACGCCCGTGGTGGGCGGCACCTCGGTGGGCGGCACCTCCGTCGGGACGCCCGTCTCCGTCGGCGTTCCCGGGGTCGTCGGGGTGCCGGTGCCGTCGGTCGGGCCGCCGGTGGGGGTTCCGGTGGGCGGGGGCGTCTCGGTGGGCGGCAGCGGGGTCGGCGGGCTGTCGGCGTCGCCGTCGGTGGCCGAGGGCCGCTGGAACGCCACATCGCCGTCCACGTCGACCAGGACGAAAACGTTGATCGTCGTTTTCGCCCCCTGCGGCGGAACGATCTTTGTGACGGTCCGCGCGTCGAATCCCGGCCACGACCGGCCGGTGTAGGAGGCGTTCCGAGTGGAGATCTTGCGGTCCGGCCCGGTGAGCGGATTACCGCAATTGCACTTCACCACCGGCGTGCCGTTCTGGTCGACCAGAACGCCCATCCCGGCCTGGAGCACCGCCGGGGAGCTGACGGCCCGGCCCTCCCGGAAGCCGTGGTTGGTCACCAGCGTGTCGACCCGCAGCAGCACCGGCGTGAGCCGCGCCACGAACGCCGGGATCGCGCTCGGCGTGATCTTGTGGACGCTCGCCCACGCCTTGGCCTTGTCCGGGTTGGCCTGCAGGAACCTCACCATGCCCTGCGGGTCGCAGTTGGCGACCTTGCGGGTCCCGCCGTACAGGCCGGGCTGGTCGCCGCTCCGCTCGCCGCCGCGCTGCGGGCTCGGCGCGATCTGCTGCCGGTCCGAGCCCAGCATCACCGTGTAGGGGTCGGGCCCGGGGGCGCCGACCGTCAGGCGCGCGATCGTCGCGCCGGCGTCCCCGCACCCGGACAGGACTCCGACCGACATCAGCAAGGCCCCGAACGGCGCGAGGAGAACTCCGCGCCGGGAAATTCGGAAATTGATCTCAGCCATGGTCCATCTCCCGTTCGAGGCCGACCGAACCTATACTCTTTGATGCCGTGACGGAGCGTTTTGTGCACCGTCAATTGCTGGAAATTTCGTTACCGCCCTCCCGGCGGAGCGCCGCCGGTCCACGGGGGACGGGGGCAGGGGATGGGAACATGGCCGACAGTCAGGGCGCGGCCGGCGGTCGCGCGGCCCCGAACCCCCTGGGGCCCGGCGATCCCGAACGGCTCGGCGGCTACGTCCTGCTCGGCCGCCTCGGCACCGGCGGGCAGGGCGTGGTGTTCCTCGGCCGCCCGGCGGACGGCGGCCCGCTCGTCGCGATCAAGCTGTTGCACGCGCAACTGCTCGGTGAGCAGAACGCCCGCGCCCGCTTCGTCCGCGAGCTGGCCCTGCTGCGCCGGGTCGCGGGCCGCGGGTTCTGCACCGCGCAGATGCTGGAAGCCGACATGGAGGGCGACCAGCCCTACATCGTCAGCGAGTACGTCACCGGCCCCTCGCTGCGGGACCTGGTGTGCCGCGACGGGCCCCGGGAGGGCGCCGACCTCGACCGGCTGGCGATCGGCACCGTCACCGCGCTGACCGCCATCCACGGCGCGGGCATCGTGCACCGCGACTTCAAGCCGCAGAACGTGCTGATGGGCCCCGACGGCCCCCGCGTGATCGACTTCGGGATCGCGCGGGCCCTGGACGCCGGGTCCACGGTGACCAGCCAGATCGTGGGCACCCCCGCCTACATGGCGCCCGAGCAGTTCACCGGCACCGTGGTGGGCCCGGCCGCCGACATGTTCGCGTGGGCGGCGACGCTGCTGTTCGCCGCGACCGGCCGCGACCCGTTCGTCGGGGGCCCGCTGCCCGCCGTGATGTACCGGATCATGCACGACCAGCCGGACCTGTCGCCGCTGCCGCCGCGCATCGCCGAGATCGCGCGGGCGTGCCTGGCCAAGGACCCGGGTGGACGGCCCACCGCCGAGGAGACGCTGCTGTGGCTGCTGGGCGACGGCAGCGGCGCCCAGCAGCGCGGCGCCGCCCGGCCGCGGACCGGCGCCGTCCCGCCCGCCCGGCCGCCCTC
>NZ_BCQR01000148.1 GCF_001552175.1 Actinomadura kijaniata NBRC 14229 | reverse complement strand
GTGTCGGAGCTCTTTGTGGGGCGGCCACGAGGGCCGTTGTCAGAGGCGATTGGCAAGATCGCGGCCATGAATGTCACTCCTGTCACTCCGCCACGGCCGATCGACGTTGTCGCGGTCTTTCCCCAACTGGCCCCGCTGGCCCGCACGGCGACTCGCCTGCACCCCCGCCCTGGGGCGCCGACGTGGCACGACAGCTCAATCGGCGGGCCGTTGCTGTGGCCCGCTGAGGAAGCGTGGCCGCACTGCGAGGAACCGCATGAGGTGGACGGCATCAACCCAGCCCTGTCCCCGGCGGATCTGCGGCTGGAACGACGGATCTTGGCCGCCTCGCACGGCCGAGACCTGACTGCGGAGGAACGGGAGACCCTCGAGCGGATCCGGCCCCCTCGGACGTATCCGGTGAGGCTGGCGGTCCAGCCGTACGACGGCCCCATAGCGATGCTGCCCGTCGCGCAGCTGTACGCACGGGATGTGCCCGATCTGAGCCCGCCAGAGGGTAAGGACCTGCTGCAGGTTCTGTGGTGCCCCTTCGATCATCCGATCATGCCCAGGACCCTGCTCTTCTGGCGTTCCGCAGCCGCCGTCACCGACATCCTCGACACACCTCCCGAGCCGCCCGCAGTGCAGTTCGACGGCTATCTACCGGAACCATGCGTGCTCGAACCGGAACAGATCACCGAGTACCCCGACCATCTGGAGCTGAGCGAAGAACTGCAGGAGCAACTCAAGCAGTGGAGCGTGCCGCAGGCAGCAGCAGAAGACATGGACCCGGACACGTACTACGACTGTGTGCTATCCAACGCACCCGGCTGGAAGGTCGGCGGCTGGCCCGCTTGGAACTCCACCGACCCCAGCCCACAGCCCTGCTCCGAGTGCGGCACCGGCATGGAGGTCCTGCTGACCGTCGCCACGTTTGAGGAAGGGGACGACGCCGGGAACAGCTGGTCTCCGCACCCCCACCCAGGTGCTGGACCGTACCCCGGCCACCGCGGCTACAACGCGACCGGGGTCCAGATAGGCAGCGGCTACCGGCAGCATCTGTTCGTCTGCCCAGCGAAGCCCGAGCATCCTCACATCGAGTTGATGACGTAGCCCGGCCCCGTCCCCCCGGTTAGCGCGGATTTTCGTTCCAATGCTGGTCGGCCCCCGCGCCGGTGGCGGGGGGCATCGCCCGCGAGGCGGTCGGCACCGTGCTGGCGGCGGTGGCGCGCGTGGTGGGCGAGCGCGGCGCGGCGGCCGCCAGGACGTTCGCCAGACGTTCCTTCGTCGAGCCACCCGCTCATGCGACACCTGCCTCCCACGACGGCCATGACCAGGGAAGTCCCCAAGCGGAGGAGGCCAACCGATGGTCTCGAAGTGTCAGGTGTCGAAGACGGCTTCGACGACGGCGGCGGTCTCGGCGGTGCCGGCGCGGAAGTAGCGGGCGGTGGTGTCGAGGGAGGTGTGGCCGAGGAGGGCTTGGATCTGGGCGACGTCGGCGCCGCCGTGGCGCAGGCGGGTGGCGTAGGTGTGGCGCAGGGTGTGCGGGCGCAGCCCGGGCAGGCCAGCGGCCGCGCCGATGGCGAGCACGACCTGGGTGATGCCGGAGATGGTCAGCGGGCCGCGTTGGCCGGTCCACAGCGGGCCGGGCGCGCGGCCGCGGACGGCGATCCAGTCGGCCAGGCGCTGGCGGGCGCGGGCGGGCAGGGGGACGGTGCGGACCTGGTCGCCCTTGCCGTGCAGGCGCAGGTGCCCGGTGCGGGCGGTCAGCACCACGTCCTCAAGGTCCAGGCGGGCGCATTCTTCGACGCGGGCGCCGGCCTGGGCCAGCACCGCCACGATCGCCGCATCCCGGGCGCCGCGGCGGGCGGCCTCGCGCTCCACCCGGCCCTGCTCGGCGACCGTCAGCGCCGTGGGCTGGCCGGGCTTGGGCACCCGGGCCCGCTTGACCGCGATGCGGATCCCGGCCTGCTCATACAGCAGCGTCACCGCCGCCAGCGCCTGGTTGACGGTGGCCGGGGCCACCTTGGCGGTCCCCAGCAGGTGGCGGCGCCAGGCGGTGGCGGCGTCTTCGGCGCCGATGGCGTCGGCGAAGGCGTCGGGGTGGTCGCCGGCGTGCGCGCGCAGCCAGCCGGCGTAGCCGCGGGCCTGGCGCCGGTAGGCCTTGACCGTGGTGGCGGCCAGCGCACACCGGTCCAGGTGCCACTCGAGGGCGGCCAGCGCCCGCTCCAGCGCGCCCTCCAGATCGGCCCCGCGCGCCGCGCCCGGAGCGGCGCCCGGCCGCAACGCGACGACCTTAGCGGGTCAGAACGCCAGGTCTGCATGGCCATGCGTTGGCGGTCGGTCTGGATTCGAAGGAGCAGCTCATCCACTGTGGGCAGTTTCGCATCGGCGAAGGGGCGAGGGGCGTTGCTCAGTGGATCGCTCAGAGGATTGCTCAGCGGGTTGTCGAGCGGGAGGTGGGACGCGAAAGAGGAACCAGGCTCGGCGTAGGTCTTCCACCCGCTGGACTCAGCCGGTGGGGCAGGGCGCCGGATGTGGTTGTGGGCGGTGGGGTGGCCGTTGCGGGCGGCGTGGCGGAACCAGTGGTCGGCGTCGTCGTGGTGTCCGGTGCTGAGGTAGATGGTGGCCAGCAGGTAGGCCGCTTCGGGGTGGTTGTGGCGGGCCGCGGCCGCGCAGAAGGTGATGGCGGCCAGGGTCTCGCCTTCGGCGTAGGCGTCGCGGCCGACGTCGAAGGCGGCCTCGACAGCGGTGGCTTGGCGGCTCTGGTAACTGGTGAAGTGGTGCAGTCCGTAACGGTGGGGGATGTCGTAGGCCCGGTCCAGGTAGATCTGGGCTTCGGCGTTCATGTTGTCGGTGCACAACAGTATGGCCAGCTTGTAGGCGGCGACCCGGTTGCCGCGTTCGACCTGTTCGTACAGGTCCAGGCCATGCTGGCCATAGGCGTCCAGGAAGCGCTGCTGGGAGAAGTCCAATATCGGCGGGGCCAGCTCGTGGCTTGGTGAGGCCGCAGCGGCGGACGGAGCGTTGGACGGAGCGTTGGACGGAGCCGGAGCCGGGGGCGGCGCCGACTCCGGCGCTGCAGCGGGGGGAGCCGACCGCGGCGGCGTGGGGTGGACCGGTGGGGGAACGTCGTGCGGTTTCGAGGCCCGCGGCCCCGGTGCCGACGCCGGGGTGGGAGGGGCGGCCGGTGGCTGGGTGAGCGGCCAGGGCGGCGGCGCGACGGCTGGTTCCGCGACCGGTTTAGGGCCGGGGCGTACGGTGTCCTTCCCCGCGGCGGGAGCGATGGGCGAGGGCGAGGCGGCCCAGTAGGTCCAGCGCAGTTCGATCGGCGGCAACGGCACCTGCGGCGGCACGGACGCGCTTGCGGTCCGGGAGAACCGTCCGGGCGGCTCCGGCGGGGCGCTGCCAGGGGCCGGGGCATCGGCCGCGTTGGAGCTCACGCGCGGCTGCGTCGGCGGCGACGGTTGCCTCGCCGCCGAGGGCGGCGGTGGGGCCGGCTGTGAGGGCGTGGTGCTGGGGCGGCCGTTCAGCCGCTGGTACTTGGCGTACCAGGGGGCCAGCAGGGTCTCGGCGTCCAGCTCGGCGTGCGGTCGGCCGGGGACGCCGGCCTCATGGGCGTGCAGCTCACACGACAGCACCACCGCGGCGACCAGTTCCCAGCGGGGAGGTCGTTTGCCGTGGTGGTTGACCAGGCGCGACAGCGTGCTGCGCTCCAGCCAGGGCAGCTTGGCGTACCGGTCGCCAAAGCACTCCTCCAGCTGCTTGGACAGCTGCTTCAGCCGCCCGTAGCCCGGGGTGCCGCAATCTACTCGAAGCGCCACCAGCTCTTCGATAAAGCAATGCAGTGGTGTTCGAGGAGAGGGTGAATCCACGCTCATAGGCCCCGGCTTTCACCTCAATGTGAAGAAAGATCTTGGGGAAGACCAATTGTTCCACCAGAGGGAGGGCCGGGATGCGCCTTGCCGGATCTTGAGGTGTTCCAAGTTGTCGCACGCCGGAAGAAGACGCAGCTAGAGCGGGTCCTACCGGGACGTGGAACACCCCGGGACACCTTGGGAGCAGGCGGGATCGGTTGTGACCAGGTGGTCTGCGCGGCAGCACCGACCGAAAGGCGCGAAGGGGGCGCGATCGCAGGGTGTTCCGGATCGTTTCAAGGTCATTTCCCCGAACTGCATTCTGTGTTCCGTAAAGCACCATTACGGGCGCTGGGGCGCCCAACGCGGCGAGACCGGCCAGGGCTCGGCCCCGAGCGTGGATGACTGGTGGTCCAACCACGGGGATGTCGAGGGTGCTCGGTCCCCCTCACCTCAAAGGAGAGCCGGGTGCAGCAGGAACCGATATTGATCATCGCGGGGGTGATCGTCGTACTGAGCCTGATGGTGCTGCTGGGCTTCACCGTGTGGGTGCTGCGCACCACCACCGGACTGGCCACCGTCCTCAAGGCCCTGGCCATCCCCCTGGGCGCGGTGCCCGCCGTGCTGTACGCCCTGTTCTGGCTCTACGGGTAGCGGCCAGCGCCACGCTCGCCGACGTAGACCACACGGGCCCGCGCGGCAGCCGGGCATGCGGCCTCTTCGGGCCGGCCCCGGCCGCCGCGTTCGCGTCCCCGGCCTCATCCGCCGCGACGAGCTCGGGAGGGCGGTAGCGGGGCTGGTCCGCGTGCGGCCAAGGGGGGCAGCATCATGCGATCAGCCCCTCCATGAACAAAGAGACGCTCTATCTGCGCAACACCGCTGAGGGCTCACGCGCATCACGGTTCTGGCGTACATCGGCGTGGAAGACGGCGACGGGGACGAGATCCGGATCATCCGTGCCGTCAACGACGATGTTGTCGAGGACCGGATCGCCTTCCACGGCAACGGTGGTGAGCAATGGCTGCGGGACCGGCACCAGCAGTGGACCGCCGAAGGGTATGAGCAGATCGCCTCCTAGGGCTCGTCGGAGGACTGCTCTGGTGCGAGCCCGCAACGCCGCGGTGTGGGAAACCGGGGTTTCGGCTGTGGATGACGATCACCGGCCAGGGACCGTAACCCCCGCTCCCTGGCCTGCCCCGTACCGCACGACGCTGACCTGCGGAAACCTCGATGGCTATACCTTCCAGAACGCGGGTTCTGTCGAGTATGGCTGCCGGGTACGTTCGACGGTCGCGTGGCGAGGGCGGTGTGCCGTTAACCCCGTCCCCACTCTCCGTTCTCGACCTCCTCCACGCACACAAACTGGTTATACACCGTGGTCAGCGCGGTGCAGTAGGGTTCCTGCTGTGCGGCGCCGCCTGCGGGCTGGTATGGCGCGGCGGTCGACGCGGCCGCGGCACCAAGGGTCGTTCCGGGTGCCGCCGCCGCAGCGGCGGGCAGGGTCAGAATGCCGCCGACGGCCGCGGTCAGCGCCGCCAGGGACGCTGCGCGAACCAGCGGCCGCAGTGATGTGTTCATGATCTCTTCCTTTCGTCGGGCACGGATCCCTTTGGTTATCGAAAGGAGCGGCTTCACTACAGTCGGTGAGTAGATCGCTGGAAGATTACCCCCAGCCCGCCCCACCGCCCGGATGCCCGGTCCGGCGCGGGGCCTGGCCTTCGAGGGGGCAGCGTGGACGCCGCGTGACCGATCGTTCTCATTGGCGGCGCGCCGCAACGGCAGGAGGGCGGGGCGGTGGTGTCTGCGGCGACCTGCGGTGCGGCCCGCTGGCCGGGGTCCGGGGCCACGACCCAGGAGAATCTACCGTCTATCTACTTGCAGAGTGTAATCACTTCGGTACATACGGTTATGCATTGGAGGAGAGCACACCCCGGCCAAGGGAGAAGCAGCCATGACCATCACCCGTGCGATCCTCACCGCGGGCACGGCGCTGTGCGCCGCGGCCACCCTGTGGGTGACCCCCGCCGCAGCCGCCTCGGGCATCCCCTCAGCGCCAGCAGGCGAATGGCAGAAATTCGGCCTTTACTCATCTGAGATGGAGTGCATCATTCTCGGTGCAGACCATGTCGTACTGCGCAGCTCGGACGACACCGTCCAGTGCCGCCGCGAGGGCTCGAAATGGCGCCTGTGGGTCTACCGGGCTTGACCCGCACGCCAGCCCATCACCGCTGAGTCCCCGCCGAGAACGCTGATCTTGGCTGAGGAGGCGGTGGTCGAACCGGCACCGGCCCCCCTCAGCCAAGAACAGCATTCTCAAACAGGCTCCTCAACCAGGCACGACCTATGCCGACAGCCCGGACTTGCGACCCGCGACACATCCGTTAACGGCACCCCGGGTTGACGAGCACCGGCCCTGAAGGGAGATCGACATGCGCCGTCCCGTCCGCCTCACGACCAGCGGCTTCGCCATCTCGGCCCTACTCGCCAGCACGCTGGCAACGACCCCATCGACGGCGTCGGCGGCGTCGACGGGGGCCTCTACGCGGACCGTCCCCGCACCGGCCACCGCCCAGGCCAACCCGAACGACTGCAGATCGCTGGAGCGGCTGTGCGTGTGGGGGTCGACCGACTACTACGGCCAGTTCCGCTTCTACTACGCCAAAGACTCCTTCAAGGCGCAGGGCACCTGCGTGAACCTGTCGTTCCCGGTCCGCTCGGCCAGGAACATGTCCAAATACACCTTCTACTTCAGGAGCGTGGCCTGCGGAGTGGAGGAAAAGGAAAACCACAGTGCTCGTCTCCTGCTCTCGGCCGGCACCCCCGTCGATCGCCACGCCGACCTCGCTTTCGACGCGCTCAGCGTGACGCGTGACAGCTAAAGACATCAACCGCAGCGCGGCAGCCCCACCCCAGATCGCTAGTCCACAAGCAGGCTCTGAGGGGCTTCGCCACAGACCCGGCGAAGCGGTGCCCGGGGCCGTACCGGGGTCGTGCCGGGGTCGTGGTGGCCATCTCCCTGCCGGTCCGGTGGGGAACCAGCGGGCGGCCCGGCCGGACAGGGGCCAGACAGCGGCCGCAATCCCGCCCGGCCGGGGCACCGTCGAAGCCCGAGGGTGCCCCGGCCTGGGGGTGTGCTGGCCGGCCGGCAGGACTACTTGCGCCAGAAGATGTCGCCGCCATCGACCCAGTACTTGGGGAACGGTGGCTCTCCGTCAGCGGGTTGGATCTTGTAGAAGTACTGGTAGCTTCCCTCGCCCGGCAGCGACCGCACCCAGTAGCGGTCCTTCTTGCTGCCGTTGAACCACCCCTCGCTGTGTTCCAGGAACCGGCCGGTGGTGAGGCACTCGCCGTTGGGGAAGGTGGCGCCCTGGGAGATGAAGCGGGTGGTGCCGAAGATGGGGATCGGATCGTAGGTGTATTTGAGCGCCTGCGGCCTGAATCAGGCGACGCAGCGCGGGGCGGCGTGGACGGGCGTGACGGTCAGGGGCGCCAGGACCGCGCATGCCAGGGCGCCTGCGCCCAAGGCGGTCGGCAGGCGTCGGAGCGGATGGGAATGACGCACGAGAACTTCCCTAAGGACATCCATTGCCACTAAGGGTAACGATAATACTACCAAATGTGATTATCGGTCTATGGGATGCCGTCGGCCTGTGTTCACGGTGCGTGATGGTGGAGTTCGCATCTCCACCATCACGCACCCGGAGACGACGATGACGATCATCTGCACGGCCCGGCCCTGAGCGCCGCCGCGGTCGGATGTCGGGGCTGGGGCGGCGTTGCTGGCCGGGGATGGAGGCGGTGGTGCGCGGGCCGTTCTCCCGCGAGGTCGCCGTGGGGCACAGAACGAACGACGGGTCCCGCCCGGCGGGCCACTAGCGGTGTCCGGCGGCGGCTGGACCCGCCCCATGCGTGCCGGCCACCCCATGCAAGGTCAGCGCGGCGAACGTGAGGTCATCGTGAGGACCGGGCTGGACGCCGCTTCTAGCGTGGGGCCATGAACCAGCAGACCGGCCACCGGTGGTGGCAGATGTCGGTGGATCTGCTTGTCGAACTGCCCGCCGAGACCCGGCACCAGGCGTCGATGCAGATCTGGGAGACCGCCTGGCAGCACGACGGAGTCGAGACCAGCTACCACCGGCCCGGCCGCCGGGTCTCGGTCAGCCTGAGCCTCACCGCCGACGACCACCTGGCGGCCCTGGTCTCCGAGGTGCTGCCGCTGCTGCCCGACACCGTGGCCCTGACCATCCGCCGCCGCGGCGCCCGCCCCGCCCTCAACTACACCAGCCGCGCAGCCAGCCACGCATGAGCACCGAGAAGGCGCGCGTCGGCCCGCGAGGAGGATGAGTGCAGCGCAGAAATTAGCGGTAGGGCGTGGGTGAGAACGCGTGCCTGACGACCTTGTCGATCTCTTCGTCCGCGAGCGGGGTGATCAGTTGGCGGGGTTGCTCTCCGGCTCGTAGTCGGGCGGCTGGATCGCGGAAGACAGAGCGGTTCTTCTTGCAGTGGCTCAAGAGGGAACGAATGGCTCTGAGCGTGTGGTGCCGTTCGGCGCCGGTCAGCGTGTCGATCACGGAGAGGATGTCGTCGCGGGTGACCTCCCGAAGGTGGTCGTAGCGGTCTGACCAGGTCAGCAGTGCGGGCGGATCGCGTGCATGTAGGCCCAGACGGTTTCGGCGCTGCGAGGCCGGGATCTGGGTCCTCCGTCTCGGAGGGTCCTGAGCCAGTGCTCGACTTCGGATCCGATCCCCGGCGCGAGGTCGGCGAGCTTGCGGTCCATCCACGCCTCGAACACTGAGACGCGGTCGTCGAGGAGGCCGAGGTGCTCCAGGACTTGGCAGGTGCGCTCAGCGGTGAGGCCGTAACGGCGGAGCACGGGAAACAGCTCCGAGTGCCTGATCCTGTCACCGCCGATGTGCCCGGAGAGAAGGATCACCAGGGTCCGATCAATGTCGCTGGCCACCCGGCGGTTCCAGCCTCGACGCTCGCCGAGGTCGCCAGCAACCTTGCGGGCCTGGATCAAAGCCGGGTTGGCCAGGTCGGCATGATCTTTCCGGTTGAAGCGTGAGCAGTCGCGGCGGATCTCCAGTGGAAACCGCAGTTGTGTCCAGCGGGTGGGCGGGACTGGCGGCCCAGGAACAGGCGCGGGCCTGCGCCTCTTGCGGCCACCCTTGCCAAGCCGAGGACCGCCGCGCTGGCGGATGCGGTGCATGCCGACGAAGAACAGCTGCTGGTGGGTGAGGGCGCGAAGGAACGGTTCGAGAACGGTGACGTGGTCCTTGGCGTCCAGGCTGGCCTGGAGCCAGCAAAGGCGGCAGTAGCTGCGCTTGACCGGCACGAACCGGTGGCAGAAGGTGCACTCGCCTTCGGCGTGGAGCTGGCCATAGGTGTAGCAGGCCCGGCAGTAGCGGCCGGGAAGCACGCCCCAGGTGAAGCATCCGATGCAGGTCGCGGCCGGTTTCTCCGGAGAGATGTAACCCATCAGGTTGGTGGCAGGGTCCGGCCGTCCTTGCGTTTGGGGATGATGGGCGGTCCGCCCGAGGCCACGGTCGCGGCCTGCTGTTCTTGGCCCTCGTCGGCGCGCTTGACCTTGTCCGGTTGGAGGATGAGGAGTTCGTCGACTCCGCAGCCCAACACGGCGCAGATGATGTTGAGGTCGTCGAGCTTGATGCTGGCGGACTCCCCCGACCACAACCCCGACATCTTCCCGGCGCTGATGACCAGGCCGTGCTCGGCGAGCAGCCGCTGGAGTTCGCTGGCCTTCCAGATGCCGCGGTTGGCGGCCGCCAGCCGCAGGTTCCACTTCATCGCCGTAGTCCTTCCGGGTCGCGGTGCGCTGCTGGCCAGCGATCCAGGCATCCTCGACGTGGGTGCCGGTGACGTGCACGTAGTTCATGGTCGTGGCGATCCAGGCGTGGCCGAGGATCTGTTGGATCGCGATCAGGTCCATCCCGGCGGCATAGAGCCGGAAGGCGCAAAAGTGCCGCAGGACGTGCGGAGTCACCACCTCCGGCCAGTCCGGCAGGTGTGTGGCGGCGGCCCTGGCCAGGGTGGCGCGGATCGTCTCGTCGCCGATCCGCGCCGAGGTCCCGTCGGTGTTCTTGCGTTCGGAGAGCAGCAGCGGAACACCGGGCCGGGTGTGGTCGTCGCCGAACTGGCCCCACACGTCCTCGACGAACCAGCGCAGCGTCCCGCCCGCGTTGTTGATCAGCGGGACCATCCGTTCGCGCGGGCCCGACCCGCGAGCGCCCTTCCCGAGCCGGACGTGGAGTTTCCCGAACCGGCCCAGGCCCCACTTGATGTCGGGAAGATCCAGCTTGCAGGTCTCGTTGACCCGCAGCCCGACGTCGGCCATCAACCGGCTGGCGGTGTAGTTCCGCGCGGCCGGGGCGAACTTGCGACAGGTCGTCAACTCCTCCCGCCAGCCGGAGAACAGACGCCCGACCTGCTCGGCGGTCGGCGGTCGGCGGGATCCGCAGCTTGGCCTGCTGACGGCCGCGAGGCCGGTTCATCTCATCGATCGGGCACTCCACGACCCGGCCGGTCATCTGGTGGATCTCGACCTTGTGTCGCAACTCCAGGAACAGGAAGAACATCTGAGCGCCTGGGCGCGCGGCAACCGCGTGCCCTTGGCCGTGCTCCGCAGCACCTTGCCGAAGTAGGCGTCGGCTTCGCCGGGCTCCATCTCCCACAACGGCCGCCCGAACCAGGCGCGCACCTGCTCCAGATGCATCACATCCGAGGAGATCGTCCCGTCCGACAACCCCGCCGCCGCCCGCGCCAACACGAACCCCGCCAGAACGTCGGTCTCCAACGCCTCCAGGTCCTCGGCCGTCGCCGCTGCACGCGCGACCCGCAGATCCTTCACGACCGCCAGCGCCAACTCCGGCCCCCTCGCCTTCACCCAAGCCGCAAGACGAGCACAGGCCACGATGGAACTTCGAGGATCCTGAAGTCTCTTCAGATGACAGAACCGGCATAGATCCAGGACAGAACCCCTGGTCCAGGGGCTACAGGCGTACAAGCTCGCTCAGGGAACCCACGGGTTATTTCTCACTTGCTCAATGTCTCACCTGCAATCCGCAAGGGCACGTCCTGGGATAGATCCGCTCTTCACCCAGCCATGGCCGGGCCCGCAGCCCAAGTACGAGCAGATCAGGATGGGCGCCTGCCCGCGGCCTGCGACGGCAGGCCCCACGCCGTCCTGGTTCCGGTGCTGCCCATGCCCGGCTTCACCGCAACTGTACGGTCGACACCGCCGCCACCGTTGGCGCCCACCTGCCGCGCGTCACGAGCGGTAAGAAGGTCACCGTCCAGGCTCGCGGCGGGCCTCGCGCCGCCAGGTTCTCCGGTCGCTACGAACCTGTGCGCGGAGCCGCCCAGGATGATCTTCCAACTATATACTTCCGTTCAGTAATCGAACGGCTCCTTTGGGTGATCATAGGGATGTTCATCCGCAACAAAAGGAGCAGATCATGAACGCGACACTCGGGCGCCGGGCCGCACAGCGTACGTGGCGGCACCAGCGACATCCGGGACGGCCACTAGCGTCGCGGCCGCTTCGACAGCCGCGCCCCACCAGCCTGCCGTCGACCCCGACGACGCGCTGGAGAGCCGACACGCTCCCCTGACATGGACGGGGAGGACTTCTTCCGCCGCCGGGGCGGCCGAATCCGCTGGCAGCAGGCTCAACCACCAGCCATTGCTCCAACTGCACAACAGCCGACTTCCAGTGGCCGTAGGCAGTCATGCCGAAGAGAAAGCCCTCGGGAATCCTCCCGGATGCAATGCATCCGCCCAGTGCCGGGCATAACCGATCATCATCAGACCAGCACTGAAAGCAAATCCGAGAGGCTGGTGACAGTGCAAACTTTTGCCGCGGTTGACGTCAATGCACACCGGCACGAAACGGCGCGCGACGATGTGATGGCCAACGCGAATTCGAATGCGGACTCGCTTCTGATTGGAAGAATATCGTCCACGTGTACGGAGGTACGGAATGTCTGGCTTGACTGTCGCGGACTGGCTGCGCATTGAGGCGATGGCGAAGTTCGTGGTGGCGCACAGCACGGTAAGCGTGTTGCGTAGGTTGCTGCCGGCGGCCGCGTCCGTCGCGGCACACCGCTCGTTGGGGCGGTTCACCTGTTTTGATCATGGAGCGCTGCTGGTGTTTCCCGAACGGGTGGACTACGCGTTGGCGGAGTTGGCTCGGCGTGGGTTCCGGCCGACGCCGCTGGTGCCCAGCACGGTGGTCCGGGCACGGCTGGCCGAGCGTCATGGCCTGCGGCCTGAAGACGTTCCAGTGATGATCACGCAGGCGGGTCTGCCTCAGGGACGGTCGTTGGAATTGTTCCTTTTGCCGGCGTCTGAGCGCGGCGCTGCCGCAGTGATGACCGATGAGCGGGAGCACCAGCACCAGGCGCATCTGGCGTTCCGGCTCCGCGAGCCTCGCGAGGAGCTGCTGAGGCTGGTGGTGGATGCTCTCACCGGGCAGGGCGGTGGGCTGGAAGCCGATGGCGGCGGCTTCAACCCCCGGCAGGGGGCCCGCGGGTGCACGGTGCTGTACTTCCGGGGTCCTGGCCGACTGCCGGCTCCCTATCGGTGGCCGCGCCGCCTGGAGATCATTACCGATGGTCGCCACTCCCAGGTTCTCGCCGCTCACCTGAGGGGGACGGACACGGGCAGGTGAGCGCCGCGCCGATGCTCAGGGCGTCGAGTTCAGCGGACCGCGTCGGGATGCTCGCCGATGCCCGCGGCGGTGGCGGGCGCGGCGGTCGCGCGGCCGGTGAGAATGCGACGGCGACGTCGGGCGAGGCCGTCCTGGAAGGCCGTGGCGTCGTTGAGGCGGGGGAAGGGCTCGTCGGGGACCGCGACGTCCAGGAACGCGCACAGTGGTTCCCAGCCCTGTGCGGTGTCGAAGACCAGCAGCCGTTCGGCGGGCAGAGCGGCTTGCACCTGGGCGTTGTGACGCTCGAACACCGCGATCGCATGGTCCCGTTCGGTGAAGCGGTCATCGAAGGTCTGCCGCCAGATCACCTCGCGTGAGATCTGCCGACGTCGGCGCAGGTACGGGTCGAGGCGATCCTCCATCCACATCAGCAACCCGTTCATGCCAGGTGAGGCGGGGCCGGAGGAGCGGTAGAGCGTCCGTTGCATGCTGGCGTACCAGCGGTGCGGGCAGCGCACCGTCAGAATGATCTTCGCTGTGGGATAGGCGGCGGCGAGCTGCCGCCAGTACGCGGCGACCGGCCAGTCCACCGCGGACCGGTATCCGGACAGAACCCGCTCCCACTGCACCGGCTGCCCGGCCACCACCGCTTCCCAATGCCGGAGAAGGTTCGGATCCTCGCCCAGGCTGGTCATGTGGTGGCAGGGTCCGTACCCCAAGCGGGTCAGGGCGGTTTTCAGTGAGTAGGTGCCGGTGCGTCCAAAGCCGGCCCCGATGACGTCGAGCATCTCTGGTTCCTCTCCGTTGCGCGGCGGTGTCGGCGTCGGCCGCACAGGTGTGATGGCGCCCGCGCATGCCGTCCGCGCGCCGTGGAGCGCTGCCTTCGGCCGGCCGACTTCTGGTGAGGCCGGTCACGCGCGGGGCGCGCTGGGCCACAGGGCGGGATCGATGTCGGGGAACGCGGCGAGCAGCCGGGCGATGTCGGGGGCGATCGCTTGGCGGAAGGCGTCCTGGGTGGCCTGGGTCAGGGTCGGCGCGGCGAACGACAGTCCCACCTGGTCGCTCAATGCGTGGGGCGGGCGCCAGGCGTCGGGGTCGACGCCAAGGAATTCAAAGGTCCGCCGCGCCTGCCGTTGCGGCTCAGCGATGCACTTCTCGTACTGCAGGACCAGGATCTGCTCGTCGGGGAAGACCGCCCTCAGCCGCTGCATCTGCTGCCAGTAGAACGCGCGGCCGAACTGGTGGTCCATGACCGCCGCCAGGTCCTGTCGCCTCGTCAGCGCACGATGGAAGCCCAGAGCCGAAGCCAGCCGGGCCAGCGGGTCACGGAGCATCACCAGCAGCTTGGCCCGGGGCGCGACCGCCCGCAGCATCGGCGGTGTCCAGAAGTCGTGCATGTAGCGCGGGGTCCACTCCCCGGCGATGGTGCCGGCAGGCCTGGGAAAATAGCGATGATAGGACGCTGGGTCCAGTTCCAGGACTTGTCCGAGGTGATCGAAGAAATGCACCTCCTTGGCCCGGTGGATCCTGCGGTGCCGCTGGCGCGGGTCATCGCCTGGGCACTCGGCGGCCGCCTGCGCCTCACGGGAGGAGGTGACATCGGGGTGCTCGATCAGCACCGACCACCACCAGGTGGTGCCCGACTTCATCGTCCCCACTCCGACGAAGTCGGGTGGGGCGATCGTCCACCCCGGCGGAAGGGGCGGAGGCGGTGACGGAGGCGCCACCTGGGGTCCCGTCTGAAGACGGTGCCCGCCTGCGGCCGGTTCGCCGGCGGCCGGCGCGCGGGTATCGGGCGGTTCGCCGCCGGTCCGCTCACTGACCGTCATACTTTCACCGTTCACTCCACTCCCCCTTATACACATTGAGTAGTTGTAGTGTAACTCTTTGAGTTTGCGGTGGAGTCGGAGGTGTCGGCGCGTTCGTCACTGCGGTCGACTGCGCATGGCGTCATAGCCGTGGGCGGGCCAGATACCGTCGATGACCTGCTTGCGCAGTTCGGCTTTGCCGACCTTGCCCAGCCCGGTCCGCGGCAGTGCCGGGGCGATCGCCAATCGCGCCGGCCAGTACTCCTGCCTGACCGTCCGGGCGCGCAGATGCTCCCACAGCTGCTCCAGTGACGGCGGGGCGCCGGTGGGGACGACGACGGCACAGACCGCCTCATGCCCTTGACGGTCGGGGACGCCGATCAACGCGACATCACAGACCTGCGGGTGGCCGCGCAGTTCGCGCTCCACCTCGGCGGTCGGCACCAGGTGGCCGCACCCGACCCGGTCGGCAATCCGCCCCAGATACCGGATGTTCCCCTGCTCGCCGCAGGACCCTACATCACCGGTGGCGTACCAGCCGTCATCGCGGCCCGGATCCCACAGCGGCTCCCAGGACGGCACCTCGACCATGCCGCGGCACAGGCTCGGGCCGCGCACATGGATCTCCCCAACCTCGCCCAGGGGGGATCTGCCGACCCGAACGGAGGTCGGAAGCCCGTTGACGCGCTGGCCGCAATCGCGCACAGCAACCTGCGTGCCGCCCACGGGACGGCCTACACCGTCCTCGGCGCGGGCACCCGGGTCGTCGGGGCGCGTCGAGCAGAGGGGGCCGCCCTCGGTCATCCCGTACACGTTGACCAGTCCGTCGCTCAGAGAAGCACGTACCTGTGCCGCCGTGCTCGCGGGCATCACCGCGCCGACACTCAAGATTCTCCGCAGTTCCGACAGGTCACGCGGGCGGCGCCGCTGCGCGGCCGACAGCCGCTCCAGCAACACCGGAAGGGTCACCATGCAGTTCACCCGGTGACAAGCCATAAGGTCCAGCCACTCATCGCCGTCATGGCCGCGCTCGCTGGTCAGCATCACCGAGCGGGTTCCAGTGACCAGCGGCATCAACGTCAGGTACTTCAAGCCCGCCGAATGGGTCAGGGCCGCCATGCACGTCACCACCGGCCGGGGCGGCAAGAGCCGCCGCGCCGCGCGCAGCGAGGCGTACAAGGTGTTGGCGGTGTGCAACACCCCCTTGGGCCTGCCGGTCGAGCCGGAGGTGAGCACCACCTGCACCAGCTCGTCCGCCGACGCCCTCGGATGCCGGTCCGACAGCGGCCGCGCCGCCCGCGCGCGCTCCAGCAACTCCCCCAGCTCGACAACGGCGGTCCCGCCGCACGATCCTCCGGCCCTCACACCGGCGCCCACCTCGGCCGTTTCCGCGCCGGGGCATGGCGTCACCAGCGGGCCTCCGCCACCGGTCGAGGCGACCACCAGCACAGCAGCCCGCGCGCCGCGCAGGACCACCTCATCCTCCCGCCGGTCGGCACCAGCCGGAAGCGACAGCACCACCGCCCCCACCCGGCTGCACGCCAACCACAACGCGGCCGCTTCCCACTGATCGGGCAGTCGCAGCGCCACCACGTCACCCGGCCGCACGCCCCACGTCCACAACACCGCCGCCAAGCGTTCCACCAGCCCGCCCAGCTCCCCAAAACTCACCCGCCGCACCTCGGTGCGGCCGCCCGCCGCCCGCACGTTCACATACGCCACCGCGTCAGGCGTCTGCCGGGCCCGCATCCTCAGGTCGTCGACAAAGGTCTCGCCGCGCCACCAACCCTGCGTGTAGTACTGCCGTGCCGCAGCAGGCGCAGCAGGCAGCGGCTGCGGCACACCTCCCCCATGCCAGGGGGCGACCTCACCGCAGAAGGAACCGGTCTCGGTCTCCATTGCCAAGCCTCCCGACCTCAATCCATGAAGTAACCGCAAGTAGCGATATTTACACATGCAGTTACCTGTGAGGTGTGCCGTGTTCGCTGCGGTGCTGAGGGGATCGCCGTGCGGTGTCCGGAGCCGAACGGCCCAGGACACGACCCCATCGCCTGGTGGCCGACAAAGGTGACAGCAGCCGGACGAGCCGGGCGTATCTGCGGCGGCACGGGAACGGCGCGACGATCCCTGACGCGCCGACCAGGCGGCTGGCCAGGCCCGGCGCGGCTCACGCGGTGGACGACCGCCAGGTTTCGGCACCGAGGTCTACCAGCACCGCAACATGGCGGAGCGCTGCCCCGACCGGCTCAAGCGCCGGCACGGCACCGTCCCTCGCACCGACGAGACCGCCGAGCTCTGCCAGGTCACCACCCACTCTGGCCGCCCAACCACCCATCACCCGCGTCAACAACCCTGCGGGCTATTACAGCTCCACCATCCACCGCACCATTCACGGTCCGGGGGACGATCAGAGCTGCATGAGCTTGCTGACCAGGACGGTGAGCTGGGCGCGTTCGCTGGTGGTGAGAGGGGCGAATGCTTCTTCCAGATAGGAGGAGACGGTGCTCTCGGCCCCGGCGAGGCGTTCGCGACCCTCGTCGGTGATGGTGACGGCGTAAGAGCGGCGGTCGTCGGGGTTGCGTTCGCGGCGGACGAATCCGGACTGCTCCAGGTCGTCGCACACATTCACCATGACACTGCGGTCAATCCGCAGTTCCTCGCTGAGCACCTGCTGCGAGCAAGGGCCGACGGTGTCGAGCATCTTCAGCACCAGGTGCTGGCCGACGCCGAGGCCGTGCCGGGCGGCATGGGCGTCGGCGGCGCGGGCCAGGTACGCCGAGGCGCGGCACATCGCGATGTCCGGGCGTTCGGCCGCCAGCGTCGGGAAGTACACCGGCCGGGCGGGCTTGGAAGGCATGAGTCTCCTGCACTGTCGACCCGTCCGAGGCTATCAGAACCATCTTCCAGGCGATTGTTTGACGGCAGATAATTTGCGGACATACGGTTCCGTCTTGTTGTAGATCGTCTGCTCAAAGATGGAGTGTTCTGGTGATGCGTTCCGGCCGCCGGGCGACGGTGGCCCTGATCCTGTTGTGCGCGGCGGTGTTCCTGGACTCGATGGACCTATCGCTGATGGGCGTGGCGCTGCCCGCCATCGGCGCTGACCTCGCGCTGCCCGAGGGCACGCTGCAATGGCTGGTGTCCGGCTACGCGGTCGCCTATGGCGGGTTCCTGCTGCTCGGCGGGAGGCTGGCCGACCTGCTCGGAGGGCGCCGGATGTTCCTTGCGTCGCTGGCGGTGTTCGCGGCGGCGAGCCCGGCGGGCGGCCTGCTCTCCGACGGCTGGCTGCTGGTCGCCACCCGCGTGGTGAAGGGCGTCGCGGCCGCGCTGACCGCCCCGGCGGCGCTTTCGCTGATCACCACGACGTTCGCGGAGGGGCCGCGCCGCAACCGGGCGCTCGGCGTGTACGCGCTGGCCGGGGCCAGCGGCTACAGCGCCGGGCTGATCGCCTCCGGGCTGCTCACCGAGGTGAGCTGGCGGCTGGTGTTCTTCCTGCCGGTGCCTGTCGCGCTGCTCGTGCTCGCCGTCGCCCCCAGGGTGATCCCGGCCGGACGCACCGACGCCCCGCGCACAGGATTCGACGCAGCGGGCGCCGGCACCGCCACCGGCGGTGTCCTGCTGCTGGTCTACGCGCTCACCGAGACCAACTGGCCCGCCGGCGTCGCGGCGCTGGCGCTGCTGGGCGCGTTCGTGGCGATCGAGCGGCGCCGGCGGGACCCGCTCGTGCCGCTGGGGGTGTTCCGCTCGGGACGGCTCACCGCGGCGAATCTGGCGGCGCTGGCTTGGGCGTGCGCGACGATCGGCTGGCAGTTCGCGGCCGTCCTTTACCTGCAGGGCGTGCTGGGATACTCGGCGCTGGACACCGGGCTGGGAATCGTCCCGATGGGGTTGGCCATCGTCGTGACCGCCAACCTGGCCGGACGGCTGATCGGGCGCTGGGGCCTGCGGCGCACCGCCGCGCTCGGGCTGCTGGTCCAAGGCGCCGGGATCCTGCTGTTCCTGCGCGCGGGCGCGTCCGGCGACTACGCGACCGTGCTGCTGCCCGCGCTCATCGTGCACGGTGTGGGCAACGGCCTGTCGTTCCCCAGTCTCAACATCGCCGCCGTCGGGGCACTGCCCGACAACCGCCAGGGCCTGGCCTCCGGCCTGGTCACCTCCGCCGTCCAGATCGGGGCCGGCATCGGCGTCGCCGTGCTCGCGGCCGTGATGGCCGTCCCGACCTCCCCACTGGACGGCTACCGCGCGGCGTTCCTGACCGCCGGAGCCTTCTCCCTACTCGGCGCGCTCATCGCCTACCTCGGCCTGCGCGCCCGCGCCGAACCCCCGGCCGGCGAACCGGCGAACACCACACCGATCTCCACACCAGCATGAGGAGTACCGCCATGACCCTCGACCTGACCCCCGACGAACTGCTGTCCACCACCCGGGCCGTCCGCAAGCGGCTCGACCTCGACCGGCCCGTCCCGCGCCGGCTCATCGAGGAGTGCATCGACCTGGCCACCCAGGCGCCCACCGGGCGCAACCGGCAGCGCTGGCACTTCATCGTGGTCACCGAGCCGCGCCTGCGCCGCAAGGTGGGCGACATCTTCCGCCGCGCGCTCGCCGCTGCAGAAGGCCCACCGCTGACCGAGCACGACATCCGCCGTATGAACCACGCTCCGCGCTCCACCCAAGGCGTGTTCGACGGGCTGCGGCACCTGACCGACAACATCCACCGCGTCCCCGCGTTCGTCATCCCCGCCATCGAAGGACGCACCGACCGCGCCCCGGTGGCCGTCCAATCCGGGACCTGGGGATCCATCCTGCCCGCGACCTGGAACTTCATGCTCGCCGCCCGCGCCCGCGGCCTCGGCACCACATGGACCACCGCCCAAGGACCCCTCGAACCCGAACTCGCCGCCGTACTGGGCGTCCCCTACAACGAGGTCATGCTCGCCGCGTTCATCCCGCTCGCCTACACGATCGGCACCGACTTCAAACCCGCGCCCCGCATCCCACGCGACAAGGTCCTGCACTGGGAACGATGGTGAACGCCCGACAACCAAGCCAAGCATCTGACCCAAGCTGCAGAGGCCACGGATCAGGATTGCCTGTTCGTGAACGTCCGACGGGGGCGACGCCCTCGCCGCCGCTCGCCAGCTAACCACTCCAGTGCACCACCGCAGCCCTGACGCCTGAGCCGAACGCTCAGGCGTCAGGGCGTCCCCGCTCCAACAGCTACAACGTGCCCCGGTGATCCCGTTCTGGCGTATTCCGGTTGCCTCCCTCCAGCCGAAGGACTCCTCCATCAAAACTTCACCGTCGGTGCGGCGGCCCTCGTGACGCAGCACGACGGCCGCGTCCAGCCCACCGCTGTCGAACAGGTCTACGTCGCCGACAGCGAGATTCTCTCCCCCAACGTCGAAGACCTCGACCTACGCCAGCTCCGGCACTCGGCCGCCACCCACTTCGGCGAGGCCAGAGTGCCTCTGCAACTCCTGATGGCCGAGACCCGCCACAACAACCCCCGCACCGCCATGCGCTACACCAGGCCCGGCGGCGAAGCCGTCGCCGAGATCACCGGCATCCTGGCTCCCCCGCCCGGTTACGGCGAGGCCGACGCCAAGTCGGCTACCGACGTCGATGGTGGGTCGGAGCGGGGTTGGCCGCTCCGACCCAGGTGGTGTCGGTTCAGAACCGGGGGCTTTCAGGTTCCGTGCGGGGAGTTCGATGAGCGTTGGTTTTCTTGCGAAGGAGCCTCCCAGGCGGCGGTGATGTCGCGGGCGACATCGCGGAGGAGGTCGATGAGCATGTCTGCGAGTGGTGTGAGGCTGGCGTCTGTTCTGGTCACGGCGTAGAGCTGGCGGTAGGGCCTGGGGTGGGCCAGTTCGCGATGGGTGGTGCCAGGCGCGCGGGTCAGGGCCAGGCGCGAGACCAGGGCCACTGCGATGCCTGTGCCGACGAGGGCCTGGGCGACGTCGTAGGACTCGGTCTCGAACCGCACCGTGGGGGTGAAGCCGGCCCTGCGGGCGGCGTCGTGGAACTGCTCGCGGGCGGCATGGCCGGCCAGGATGGACACCCACGGTTCGTTGCGCAGTTGTTCCAGGTGGAGTTCGGTGTCGGCGGGCTGTCCGGTGGCCAGTGGGTGGTCATCGGGGAGGACCACGACCATCGGGTCCACCAGGAGCGAGTGGGCGCGCAGGTGTGGGGGCGGCGTGAGCGGCGTGCCCCAGGACGCGACGATGGCCACGTCCAGACGCCCCGCGCTGATCTCGTCCGCTCCGCGTCCGGACACCACGTCCACGACCGAGACGTCGGCGTCCGGATGGCGGTGGCGCAGCGCCGTCAGGGCCGGTGGCAGCAGGTGCAGGGCAGCCGCCTGGAACGTCCCGATCCGCAGACGGAGCGAGAGGTGCCCGAGGAGTGCGGCCAGTTCCGCCTCGGCCCTGTCCGACGCCTCCTCCACGGTTCGGCCGTGGGAGGCCAGCAGCGCACCGGCCGCGGTGAGCGTCGCCCCGCGAGGACCACGGCTGACCAGCGGCACCTGCCAGTCGCGTTCGGCCTTGGCCACCTGCTGTGTGACCGCCGCGGGCGTGAGTTGGAGTGCGTGAGCCGCCGCCGTCAGGGAGCCGTGCCGCTCGATCAACGCGAGAAGCCGCAGCTGTCCCGGGTCCACCACCATTCACTGATCTTAACGCTGTCCCCTTCTATTTTAACTTCTCTTAGGGGTGCGGGAGGGGCAGCCTGGTGGGACACCATCGGCCGCCGTCCCCGGAAGGGGTTCTTTTCCCATGCCCACGCATGTGCCCGTTTTCATCGTCACCACCTTGCTGCTGGCGATGCTGCCAGGCGCGAGTCAAGCCCTGATGATCCGGCAGGTTCTGGAAGGCGGCCAACGTACGCTCCAGGGCACGCTCGCGGGCAATGCCACTGGCTTCCTACTGTGGTCCACGGCCGCCGCGGCCGGGTTGTCCGCGGTTCTGCTGGCCAGCCCCACCGCGTACGCGGCGCTCCGGATCGCAGGCGGCATCGTGCTGATGATCATCGGGGTGAAGACGCTACGGACCGCGCTCACCACCGTCTCCACCCGCCCGCCCGGCGAGGGCGAGCGCCGCACCGGATTCGCGGGCGGATATCTCACCGGCCTGATCACCAACCTCGGCAACCCCAAGGCGGGCGTGTTCGCCGTGTCGGTACTGCCCCAGTTCGTGACCGCGGAAGGCCCGGTGTTCCTGTCGACCGTCGCCCTGGGAGCCCTGTGGGCGCTCGTCAGCGCCTCCTGGTACATGCTGCTCACCTGGGCCGTCGGCCGAGGGCGCGCCCTGGTATCGCAGCCGACCGTCCTGCGGGGGCTCAGCGTGACCACCGGCGTCGTCCTGCTGGGGCTGGGCGCCGCAGTGGCAGCAGGTCTCTGAGGACGGGGCCGGTACTTCTTCCAGCGCCCGACCGCCCGAGGCATCTGCCACCCTTGCGTGCTGGCAGCCATGAGGTCGCCCCGCATGACCGGTGGCGGCGAAGCACCCGAAACGATCGCCCCGGCTTCGCCGTCCGCTCAGGTCCGGGGCCACGCGAGCACTCTGCCCGACGGCACGGGAGCGAGGAAGCCGATGACGTACGCCATGGCACCCGACGGAACCCGCATCGCGTACCAGCTCCAGGGCCGGGGGGCACCGCTGGTCCTGCTGGCGGGCCAGGCCAACGACCACCACTGGTGGGACGCGGTTCGCGCCGACTTCCATTCCGCTCGCAGCACCCTCACGCTCGATTACCGCGGCACCGGCGACAGCGACAAGCCCGACGCCCCCTACAGCACCGAACTGTTCGCCCGGGACGTCATCGCCGTCCTGGACGAACTCGGCATCGACCGGGCCGATGTCTACGGCACGTCCATGGGCGGACGGGTGGCCCAGCATCTCGCGGCCCGTCACCCCCACCGGGTAGGCGCCCTGGTTCTCGGCTGCGCCTCACCCGGCGGTCCGCACAGCGTCGAACGCGGCAACGACGTCCGCCGAGCCCTGACGCAACCTCAGCCTGGAGCCGCGCGGCAGTCCCTGCTGGAGCTGATGTACACCCCTCGATGGCTCGCCTCCCATCCTGGCCCGCACCACACCCTCGGTGACCCTCGCATGCCTGCCCACGCCCGGCGCCACCACCTCGCGGCCAGCAACCGGCACGATGCCTGGCACCTGCTGCCGGACATCAGCGCCCCCACCTTGGTCGTCCACGGAAGCGACGACCTGCTCAACCCCACCGCCAACGCGCCCCTGCTCGCCGACCGCATCCCCGGCGCCCGACTGCACCTGGTCCCCCATGCTCGGCACGCCTACTTCGAGGAGTGCCGCACCCACGCCAGTCCCCTCGTCCTGGACTTCCTCACCACCGCGCGCAAGCCGTAGCAACAGCGCAGCCGACACTCGGACACCCTGCTATCCACCGGGCGCCAGCGACACCCCGGCCCCGGGCTCTCACGCTCGAAGGGCTCGCCTACGCCACCCACCAGGGCAAGCACGGCGGCCGGCCCCCGTCATCCGGCGACGTACTGCACGCCGTGCTCCACCGCAGGGCGAAAGGCGAGTCCGTCGGACAGATCCACCCGGACCTGATCATCCCCCGCCCTGGCTCGGGTGCCGTTAACGGACGTGTCACCGGCCGCGAACGAGACGCCTTTGTGTGATCGGCCGCGCCTGGCCTGGAGGTTGCGTGGTGATTCGGCCCCATGGGTCGGCAACCGGTCGGGATGGACGAGCTTGTCGAGCACTGGACGGTACTGGAGGACGAACAAGAGCAAACACGGTCCGACGAGGCTGGGGTTCACGCTGCTGCTGAAGTGCTACATGCGGCATGACCGGTTCCCACGCGGGCGGGCGGAGTTCGCCGATGAGTTCGGCAACCACGTCGCCCGACAGGTCAAAGTGCCGGCCTCGGAACTTGGGCTCTACGACTGGGAACGGCCGGACGATCGAGTATCACCGCGCCCACATCCGCGATCACCTGGGGTTTCGGGTGTGCGCGGTGGTCGACGCCGAGAAGCTGACGCGGTGGCTGGCGGCCGAGGTGGCGCACGCCGAACATCACCCCGATCGGGTGCGGGAGGAGTTGCTGCGGCACTGCCGCCAGGAGCGGATCGAGCCCCGACCTCGGGCCGGCTCACGCGGATGGTGCGGTCGGCACTGCACGTCGCGGAGGAGAATTGGTTCGCGGTCATCGCGGCGCGGCTGGAGGAGCCGGTACACGGCCGGGTCCTGGGCTTGGTCGACTTCAGCCCCGGACGACGTGCCGGACGCTGTACCGGACGCGGGGCGGGAGTCATTGTGCTAGCGGGGCGCTCCGGTCATTCACGGCACGGTTGACGGCCCGATCTGGTTGCTGTCAATCTCCCCGCATGGGCTTGGGGGAACGCGTTCGCTACCAGACCTCCTTTACGGACTCGGCCCGCTGGGATGGGTTCGTGTTCCGTCCCGGCGACATCGTGATCAGCACCCCGGCGAAGTGCGGCACGACCTGGCTGCAGATGATCTGCGCCCTGGAGATCTTCAAGAGCCCGACATTCGACCGGCCGCTCGACCAGATCTCGCCATGGCTGGACGTCCTGCTGCGTCCGCTCACCGCAGTGCTGGCCGACCTCGAGGCGCAGACGCACCGGCGGTTCATCAAGACCCATACGCCCCTTGACGGATTGCCCTTCGACGACCGGGTCACCTACCTGTGCGCAAGCCGGGACCCCCGGGATGTGGCCGTGTCCTTGGACAGCCATGCCAGCAACATCGACCGGGCGGTGTCCCTGGCATTGCGGGAGGATGTCGTGGGCGCCGTGGTCCTTGACGAGTTGCTGGCCGCCGCTCCGTCCCCGCCGAGCGGGACCGCGCGCGAGCGCTTCTGGTCCTGGGTCAATCCGGCCGCGCCCGGCAAGGCCGTGTCCGACCTGGAGATCATGCTTCACCATCTGGACACCTTCTGGCAGGTCCGCGACCAGCCGAACATCGTGCTGCTGCGCTACGAGGACCTCCTTGATGACCTCGAAGGGCAGATGCGCTACATAGCAGCCCGGCTCGGGATCGCCATCGCCGAGACAGCCTGGCCGGACCTCGTCCAGGCCGCCACGTTCGCGGCCATGAAGGGCCGGGCCGGCGAGCTCGCGCCCGAAGCCAGCCACGACGGCTTCTATCACGACCACGGCCAGTTCTTCCACTGCGGATCAACAGGCCAGTGGCGGCAGGTCCTCAGCGAGGAGGAGCTTCCCCGGTACGCCGCCCGAGTCGCCCAATGCGCGCCCGCGGACCTTGCCGCCTGGATCCATCGGCCCGCGCTGCCGGCGGCAGGCAACCCCTAAGGGCGCGGTGCATGAGTGAGGACACGCCAAAGTTGACCGCGGAACTGGTGGCGGACGGCGTCGTGCCGTCGCAGCCGGTGATCTCGCCCGACGGGTGCCGGGTCGCCTACGCCGTTGCCCCGGCCGGCCGCAAGACAGAGCGTCGAATGGGCGCGATATGGCTGGCCGCCGTTGCCGGTAGCCCACCATCGGCGAAGCTGACCGCCAGGCGTGGGCGATGTCGCGCCAGGTGTGCCCGTTACGGCGGGCGCTGGTCACGAGTTCGGGCAAGAAGCGCCCGGCCTGGTCGATGAGGGCCCTGACCACAAGCCCCGGCAAGGCCCGCCTGCGATTCGACCCCGATTCCCCGGTCGCCAACGGCCGCTGACCAGGTCGCTCCCTCGGTTTGCGGCCGGCGACACGTCCGTTAACGGCCCCCCTACGTCCAAAGCCGGCTGGCGGCCGCCGCGGCGTACCGACGGCCCCGGCTACCGGATCGTGGTCAGCGACCGCTGGGACCCCGGGGTCGAACAGGAGCTGGGGATCGTGGTCAAAAGCAGCGGCGGGCGATCGGCGGGCCGCTGGAGGGCCTACGCCCGTGTCGGCCGCACCAACACTGTCGGGCCAGCCGCACCGAGGCCATCGACCACCTGCTGGCCGTGCCCGGCCCGCTGTTCGGCGACCCACCGAGGCCCTCCTGCACGACTTCGCAGAGCACCAAGCGGATGCTGTGGGCGGCGGAGTAACGAAACCCCAGCCCGTGACGAAAGCCGGGGGCGCCATCGCGGACGGTCAGACCGGGGAAGGACAGCAGGTCGGCGAGCCCGGTCCCTGCACCGTCGTGGCTCGGCATGAGTGGATGGGGTTCGCCTGCACCCGCCCGGCGGGTCACCCCGGCGCGCACCGCGCCACCACCCGGGACCAGACGCCGGTGTGCTGGAGTGACGGCGGCCCGGTCACCGACCTGCAGCACCGCCCCCTGCTGCACGGCACCACGCCGTCGGCGCGGTGGCGAGCCTGGTTCCTGGCCCGAACCCCTCACTCCACGGTGACCCCGGGATGACGCCGGTCCGATTGAGGGCCTGCCGGATGTCGGCGAGCTCGGGATCGGTGTCCGCGGGTCGTGCGGGTCCGCATCGCCACCACTTCATGGCCTTGATGCCGGCAGCGTGTCAGGGGATGCGTCCCCTTCTTGGATCGGGTCGTGGAAGGGGCGCAGCCCGGCGGCGACTTCAGCGCGGGTGAAGACGTAGCAGCCCAGGAAGTCGATGTACTCGAAGGCGACTCGTCTTCCGGGTGGCTTTGTGACGTCGTCCCGCGGGCGTCCCTGCGCGTCCCGCCATCGGGTGCGTCCCGGCTGGTCAGAAGGCGGGACGTCTCGCAGTGTCCCGACTGGAGCCGGGCCTGTTCCGGGCCGCCGGTCCGCTGAGCAGGATCGGTTCCGGGCGGTGGTCACCACGGATCGCCGCCGACCCGATCAGCAAGGAGCGCACCATGCGCACCAACCTCGCGACCAGGGCCGGGATGCTGGGCGTCGCCTCGGCGGCGGCCCTGGCCCTGCCCCTGGCCCCCGCCCAAGCCGCCACCGCCGCACCGCAGACCGCCGCCGCGTCGGCCACTGCCCAGGCGGTGGCCAAGCCCGCCAAGTGGGTGACCCTCAAGCACCAGTCCAGGCGGACCACCTTTTGGAACCCGAGGTGGGATCGCAAGTACGGGCACCGGGTGATGCAGGTCCAGGCTCGCTGCTGGGGCAGGGGCCGAACCATGTACGTCACCTTCGACTACCGCAACCAGTACAGGCACTGGAAGGCCATGAAGCGCGCCACGTGGCCCTGCGACGGCCGCTACCGCTACCTGCGCGTCACCAACGCCGGACACAAGAAGTACGGCGCGACCTTCTCCCTCCCGGTTCCGCAGACCGTCGAGTACTGGGCCCAGTCCTACGGCTGAGGCCCCGCAGTGAGCCCGCCCGAGCGGTGGTCACCACGGACCGCCGCCGACCCGATCAGCAAGGAGCACACCATGCGCACCAACCTCGCGACCAGGGCCGGGATGCTGGGCGTCGCCTCGGCGGCGGTCCTGTCCCTGGCCCCAGCCCCCGCCCAGGCCGCCGCCGCACCACAGACCGCCGTCGCGTCGACCACTGCCCAAGGGGCAGCGGCGGCTGAGGCGGTGTTCGGCCAGGCGGTGGCCAAGCGCGCCAAGTGGGTCACCCTCAAGCACCAGTCCAAGCGGGTTTCCAACTGGAGCCCGCGGTGGGATCGCAAGTACGGGCACCGGGTGATGCAGGTCCAGGCGCGCTGCTGGGGCAAGGGCATAAAGATGCGCGTGGCATTCGAGTACCAGAACCGGTGGAAAGCCTGGAGGGTCATGAAGAGCACCCCGCGGCCCTGGCCCTGCGACGGCCGCTACCGCTACCTGCGCGTCACCAACGCCGGGCACAAGAAGTACGGCGCGACCTTCACCGTCTGGGGGCGTCAGACCGTCGAGTACTGGGCCCAGTCCTACGGCTGAGACCGCCACTGATCCGTCCGTGCCCGGCCCCGGCCCCGGCGGCGTCGGTGTGCTCGTCGTTCCTGGTGCTCGCGTTCGGCCATGCCATCATCGCCTCCGCCGCCCGACGTCCGGCGCGGGCCAGGCCGACCGCCGGCAGGGCCTCGACCATCTGGTCGGCCGACAGATGGTCGTCGGTGGTGGTGGCGGCAGGCCGTGGGCGAGCTTGAAGGCGCGGGCGGCGGCCTGTTCGACGGCCAGGGCGTAGGGCCCCAGCGCGCTGAGCTGCCACCGGTGGGCGCGCAGCGGTCCGAACGCCTCGGCGGGGTCGCTCGGGGGCGGTCCGGGGCGGCGGCGTGCAACAGGTCGCTGAGCGTCATGTCGTCGCTCCGACGACATGTTCGCGAACATCTTCGGGCCGGTGGCGGCGGGCCGGCCGCGCCGCCGCTGCGTGCTGTCGCCCCATCTGTCCATCGTCGCACGACCACGCCGGGCCCGTGATCCAGAGCGCCGAGACCGGGGGGCGAGTAGCCGGGACGCCGTGCGGCTCGCCGTAGCCGTCGAGGCTCCGGGCCAACGAGGGCGCAATGAGGACAGATAGTCTGGCCTGCTGGGCGATGACCATATCCCCGCGGTCGGTGAGACCAGGACCGGGCATGGCAACGATGGGTTCAGCGGGCCACCGCGCCCGGCGTCCCTCCCCTCCTGACGCCCGGGTGCCGGGCGGCCCGCGCAGGGGCGGCAGACAGGGCCCTTGGTCGGTGTTCCTGCCCCTTCAGGCCGGTCAAGGGCCCTGCTCCCCCTCTGTAAGCCGGGTCTCCTCGCTGCGGGGTTCGGGGCGGCCCGCCGCCGACGCCCGGCCCTCCAAGCGCCCGTCCGAGAAGGATGCGGTGGCCGTGTGCGACCAGGACCCCGCCAACGCGCCAGGCCCGGCGGCGTCCCTACCCGCCACCCTCCTCCCCCCGCCAGGGCCCTGTCATCGACACCGGCCAAAGGGTGCGTTTGCTGGACAGCGCCGAGCGTCGGACTGGATTCTGGCGCGTCGCCCCCTGGTTGTCGTGCCGGTAAGAAGCGTGTCATGAGCCCCAAGCCGCGTTGATCTTGTCGACCAGGCGGGTTCCCGGTCCGACGGCGCGGCATTGGGGCAGAGCCTGATCTCCACAACCTTGCGGTGGTGGTGGTCAGTGTCCCGCTGTGGCGCGCAGGGCGGAGGCGAAGGTGCGCAGCGCTCTGCGAGCGGCCGGCTCGGACGGGTGTGATTGCAGGACGACGCTGCGGGTGGGCAGTGGGGGGAGGCCGAGTGATCGGCCCATGTCCATGGTGCCGGGTGGGGCCACGCGCGGGCTGAGCGCCGCCACGGCCAAGCCTGCTGCTGCGGCCGCACCGATGGTCGCGATGCCGCCGCCCGCGAACACCTGCTGCCAGGCGATGCCCGCGTGGTTCAGCGCGGTCACCGCCATCTGGTGCACATGGCATGACTTGGCCTGCAGGGCCAGGCGCAAAGGCTCACCGGAGCGGTGTTCGAAGTCGGATGAGGCCATCCAGCCAAAGGACTCCTCCATCAGAACTTCACCGTCGGTGCGGCGGCCCTCGTGGCGCAGCACGACGGCCGCGTCCAGCTCACCGCTGTCGAACAGGTCAAGGAGCTCCCAAGAGCTGGCGATGCTCACCTCCAGCCTCAGGTCTGGCTCTACTCGCCCTATCTGGCGCAGGAGGTGGGGCAGTTCGGCGCCGACGACGTGGTGGCTTATGCCGATCGATAGGCGTTGCCGCCGGCGGCCGAACGAGCCCAGCGCGTCCGCGTGGGCGGCCAGCAGTTCACGTGCGGGCCCGAGGAAGGCGACGCCGTCTTGCGACAGGCGGACCAGGCGGGGCGTACGGTCCAGCAAGCGGCGACCCAAGGCGTCCTCCAGCCGCTTGATCTTCAGGCTCACGGCGGACTGCGTGGAGTCCATCGCCTCCGCCGCGCGCGTGAAGCTCTTCATCTCGGCGGTCAGTACGAAGGCCTGCACAGCGTCCAGGGGGAGCATCTTCATCGTCACACCGATCATTGAAATATTTAATGGCTGAAATATCCTAAGATGACTTTTTTGAATGATCAAGTGATGGCTACGCTGCGAACCACCCCGAGGAACGGAGTCAGGCCATGCCCTTGGTCCAAGTGTCGTTGCGGCGAGGCAAGCCCGCCGAGTACCACCAAGCCCTCTTCGAGGGCGTCTACCGCGCCATGCGTGAGACCTTCGACGTGCCGGAGGACGACCGCTTCATGACGATCACCGAGCACGACAGCAGCACCTTCAGCGTCAGCCCCACCTACTACGGCGTCGAACGCAGCGACGAGGTGGTCATCATCCGGATCACCGCCAACAACACGCGCGGCCTCGCCCAGAAGCAGGCGCTCTACCTGCGCATCGTCGAACTCTTGCAGGCGAACCCCGGTGTGCGCCCCGAAGACGTGTTCATCAATCTTGTGGAAGTACTGCCGGAGAACTGGTCGTTCGGCAATGGCATCGCACAGTACGCGGTACAGCAGGGCTGAGGGGAACGGTTCACTCCACGCCTTCTGCGTTCCGGCGGCATGTGAAGGCGCCATATGGCGGCTCTTCACAATCCAGGGTGTAGTCGTGGCCTGAAGCCGCCGGTTTCCAGCAGGGATCTGGCGATGTAGTTGGTGAGGTTGCGGAATCCGGGAGCGGAGCCGCGGAGGTGTTCGAGCCGTCCGTTGATGGCCCCGGTCGGTCCATTGGACGTGCCCGGGCGTTCGAAGCAGGTCAGCACGTCGGTGGCTCGCTTCTTCAGTGTCCGGCCGAGCGTGATGATCTCGCTCAACGTGCTCGGGACGCCCTGGCTGACCGACTTGATCAACTTCACCATCAGCTCTCGGCCCTTCCTCCGATCGGGTTCGCGGTCGGCGGCGATCATCCGCTGGTGGACCCCCACGTGGCTTCGACCTCAACGTGAGCGTCGCTCGCAAACAGCGCGGCCAGTCGGTCCTTCTGCCTGTCGGTGAGCAGGTCGGCACCGGTGTGGAGGGTTCACCGTGCGGTATAGAGCGGGTCGCTCCTGCGTCCACGGTGCCCGTGGACGGCCAGTTGGACACGTCGGCGGCATCGGTCGAGTGCGTCGCCGGCCAGACGCACGACGTGGAATGGGTCCATGATCGCGACCGCGTCGGGTAGTTCCTCGCTGGCGGCGGTCTTGAACCCGGTGAAACCGTCCATCGCGACGACCTCGACGCGGTTGCGCCAGGACTCTTCGCGTTCGGCGAGCCAAGCCTTGAAAGGCTGCTTGGAGCGGCCTTCGACCATGCCGAGCAGCCGGGCAGGGCCGGTACCGTCGCGGTTGCCGGTCAGGTCAATGATCACGGTGACGTACTTGTCGCCACGTCTGGTGTGGCGCCAGACGTGCTCGTCGACGCCGATCGTGGTGACGTCGTCGAACCGACCGATGTCGTCGATGAGGACACGCTTGCCCTCGGCCAGGACAGCGTCGTTGGCGGTGTTCCAGGCGACCCCGAGCCCTTCGGCGACACGGGCGACGGTGAGGTGCTGGCAGACGATGGCTTCAAGCGCCTACCGCAGCCCGCGGCGCGAGAGCTTCGCCTGCGGCTCAGCCGCCTTGGTTGTGTCTTGCCGCCACACGTGCCCGCAGTCGATGCAGCGGTAGCGTCGGATCGTGACGTGAAGGATCGTGGGCCGCCAGCCCAGTGGCTCGTGCGCCAGTGGCCGGGGCACGGTGTCACGCGGCGCCTTGGCAACCGCAGCGGCGGCACCACTGATCGGACTCGACGACCCGGCACGCGAGAACCGCATGGTCCGGGGGCGAGCCGCTGACCGGTGACTTCGAGCCCGAGCTCGTCAAGGCGGCAGAACGTATTCATGTCAGCGCGGGCGAAGCCGGCCTCAGGGGTAGCGTCGTGCAACGTCGAGGTCTTCCGGACGGGCTTGGTGTAGGAACCCCCGGTCCTCGGGAGACCTCGGCGCCTACCCGGCCACCGACGCGGGGGGAGCTGCCACCGCCGGTGTGACACAAGTTCCTGACGGTTGATGATCTGAAGTCATCCAGGCGAGGGCGAATCGTCCCGCTTCGGCCCCGGCCGCGCGAAGGCGACCGGGGCCGGAACTTGAACGGTGGCTTTGGTCGTGGCTTGTGAAGCGGTCAGCTCTGGGGCATTCAGCGGCTGATGTCGTCCAGCTCGGTCAAGTCCTCATGAGAGAGGGAGAGTCCCGCGCCGGCGATGTTCTGGCGCAGGTGTGCCGTCGATGACGTGCCGGGGATGAGCAGGATGTTCGGTGATCGCTGCAGCAGCCAGGCCAGTGCGACGGACATCTGTGTCGCC
>NZ_BCQR01000147.1 GCF_001552175.1 Actinomadura kijaniata NBRC 14229 | reverse complement strand
CCGGCCCGCTCCCGCGCGGGCTCGCGGTGTCCAGCCCGGCGGCGGCCACCAGCTCGCGGGTGAACGCCTCGCGCGGCGCGGCCAGCAGCTCCGCGGCCGGGCCCCGCTCGATCACCCGCCCGCCGGACAGCACCGCGATCTCGTCGGCCCAGCGGCCCGCGACGGCCAGGTCATGGGTGATCAGCAGCACGGCGCGGCCGCGCTCGGCGGCCTGGGCGCGCACGGTGTCCAGGACCTCGGCCTGGGTGACCGGGTCCAGCGCGGTCGTCACCTCGTCGGCGATCAGCAGGTCGGGTTCCAGGACCGTCGCCAGCGCCAGCGCGGCCCGCTGCGCCTGCCCGCCCGACAGCTCGAAGGGCCGGGCGCCCCACACCTCTTCGGCCGCCAGCCCGCACCGCTCCAGCGCCGCCGCGCCCCGCTCGAACGGGTCCCCGGCGCCGTGGGCGCGGACGGTCTCGGCCAGGTGCCGCCCGATGGTGATCGTCGGGTTGAGGCTGGCGGCGGCGTCCTGGAACGCGTACCCGACGCGCCGCCCCCGCAGCGCCCGCAGCCCGCGCACCCCGAGCGCCGTCACGTCCGTGCCGCCGACGGCGATCCGCCCGGTCACCCCGACCCCGGCGTCCGGGTCGTGCAGCCGCACCACCGAACGCGCCGTCAGGCTCTTGCCGCTGCCGCTCGGCCCGACCAGCGCGACGACCCGGCCCGCCGGGACCGACAGCGACAGCCCGTCCACGACCGTGCGCCCGGCGACGCGCACCACCAGGTCCTCGATCTCCAGCGCGGCCGCGCCGGTCACGGTGTCGGTCACGGTGTCGGTCACGGTCACCAGGCCCTCCCCTCGCCCCGCGCGACGGCGGAGGCCAGCACGTTGACCGCCAGGATCGTCACCACGACGCACGCGGCCGGGAACGCGACGGTGTACCACTCGCCGGTCAGCAGGTGCGCCTGCGCCTCGGTGAGCAGGTTGCCCCAGCTCGGCCGGTTCGGCGGGACGCCGAGGCCGAGAAAGCTCAGCGTGGACTCGGTGAGGACGGCGTGCCCCACCTCGAACGCCGCGATCGACGCGACCGGCGGCAGCGCCCCCGGCAGCAGGTGGCGGCGCAGCACCTGGCCGCGCGACAGCCCGAGCGCGTACGCGGCGCGCACGTACAGCCGTTCCCGCTGGCTGACCAGTTCGGCGCGGGCGACCAGCGCGACCGGCATCCAGCTCGTCACCGCGACCGCCACCACCACCGTGCCCAGCGACGGCCCCATGACGGCGGCCAGCGCCAGCACGACGATCAGCATCGGCAGCGACAGCAGCACGTCGGCGGTCCGCGCGACCAGCTCGTCGAGCCAGCGCGGCCCGGCCGCGGCGACCGCGCCCAGCAGCACCCCGGCCACGACGGTGATGGCGGCGGCGACCAGGCCGACCAGCAGCGAGGTCCGCGCCCCGTACAGCAGCCGGGCCAGCAGGTCGCGTCCCAGCAGGTCGGTGCCGAGGGGGTGGCCGGGCGATCCCGGCGGCAGGCTCGTCGCTCCCGTGTCGGTGGCGATCGGGTCGAGGGAGGTCAGCAGCGGCGCGCACACCGCCGCCAGCGCCAGCAGCCCCAGCACCGCGCCCGCCGCCCACACGCCGGGCCGCCGCACCGGCACCCGGAACGCGAGGAAGCCCGGCCGGGCCCGGTCAGTGACGGCCATCGGAGGTCCTCCCCGTCAGCCGCACGCGCGGGTCCAGCCACGCCACGGCCAGATCGCCCAGCAGGTTCGCGACGATCACGATCACGCCGGTGACCAGCACCACGGCGGTCAGCACCGCGTAGTCCTGGTCCCGCGCCGCCAGGATCGCCTGCCGTCCCACGCCCGGCCACGAGAAGATCTGCTCGGTGGCGTAGGCGCCCGCCATCAGCCCGCCGACGCCGACGCCGAGCCGCGCGGTGAACGGCACCAGCCCCGGCCGCAGCAGGTGCCGCGCGGTGACGGTCCGTCCCCGCAGGCCGCGCGCCCGCGCGTTGGCGACGTGCGGGGCGTTCCGCAGCCGCCCGACGCCGGTCTCCACGAGCCGCGCGTAGGTCCCGAAGTGGTGCCCGAACGCCAGCGCCAGCGCGGGCAGCACCAGGTGCGGCACCAGCACCCCGAGCGTGACGGGCTCGCCGGGCCGCGCCAGCCCGCCCGACGGCAGCACCCGCAGCCAGGCCGCGAACACCCACAGCAGCAGCAGCGCCGTCACGAACCCCGGCATCCCGCCGAGCACGAACAGCGCCGTCTCGATGCCCCGCCGCACCCAGGCCCGGCGCGTCACCGCCGCGACCAGCCCGACCGCGACGGCCCCGGCCACGCTGAACGCGGTCGCGACCAGCGTCAGCAGCGCCGTCCACGGCGCGGTCTCGGCCAGGATCTCGCCGACCGGGCGGCCGCTGCCGTAGGACAGGCCGAAGTCGCCGCGCACCGCCCCGGCGACCCACCGCCCGTAGCGCTGGGGCAGCGGGTCGTCCAGCCCCATGTGCCGCTCCAGCCGGGCGACCTCGGCGGCGGACGGGGGGCGGCCGCCGTTGCGCGCCTCCAGGATGCTCTCGGCCGGGGAGCCGGGCGCGAGGTCCAGCAGCGCGAAGCACAGCGCCGAGAGGGCGGCGACGACCACCAGGGCCGTCACCGCCCTCCGAACGAGAAACCCCAGGAGCGGGGGGTTCAGGACCAGGACCACTTCTCGACGTTCCAGAAGAAGCCGTAGCCGTGGTGGCCGAGGGTGCGCCGCTGCGGACCGGTCAGGTTCCCGGGCACCGCGTTGTTGGTGTCGAGGTAGGCGATCCACACGAACGGCGGGTCCTCGGCCAGGGCCTTCTGGAAGTCGGCGTAGGCGGCCTGGCGCTTCCCCTCGTCCAGGGTGCCGCGCCCGCGCTCCAGTGCCTTGTCCACCTCGGCGTTCTTGTAGGAGCCGTAGTTGGAGCCGCCCTTGTCCAGCTCCTCGGAGGAGTGGAACGGGCCGAACACCGACGAGTCGGCGTCGTAGGGCGTGCCCCAGCCGATCACGAACGCGCCCAGGTCGCCCCAGTGGTCGCGGACCCAGGAGCGGGGCTTGGGGGTGCCGGAGATGTCGAATCCGGCCTGGCGGAGCTGGGTGGCGGCGACGTTGAGGATCGCGACGCGCGCCGAGTCCTCGGCGAACGTGGTCAGCTCGAACCTGACGGTCTTGCCGTCCTTCTCCCAGAGCCCCTGGGCGTTCTTGGCGTACCCGGCGCCCTTCATCAGCTCGTCGGCCCTGGCCGGGTCGTGGCGGAACGGCGCGGGCTCGCTCCTGAACGGGTTGGTGTCCAGCGGCCCGGTGGCGGGCTTGCCCTGCCCGGCCAGCACGCTCCTGACCACCGCGTCGCGGTCCACGGCGAAGTTCATCGCCTGCCGGACCTTCCTGTCGGCGAACACCGGGTTCTTGAAGTTGAACAGCAGCGCCCGGTAGTCGGCGGTCGGGTAGGTCTCCAGGCGGATCCTGTCGTCGCTCTTGGCCCTGGCGACCTGCTGGGGCTGGATGTGGGCCCCGTCTACCTCGCCGTTGCGGAGCTGGATCAGCCGCGCCGAGTCGTCCGGCACGTACTTGATCACGATCTTGGGCAGCCTGGGCCTGCCCTCGTAGTACCTGTCGAACGCCTCCAGCTCGGCGTACTGCCCCGGCTTGAACGCCTTCAGCCGGAACGGACCCGCCCCGATCGGGGCCTGCCCGAACCCGCCGTCAGTGATCTTCTTGCCCGTCAGGGCGTGCTCGGGCAGCAGTCCCATCGACACCGCGTCCAGCAGCGGCGCGAACGGCCTGCTCAGCCTGAACGTCGCCGTGGTGTCGTCGGGTGTCTCGACGCTCCTGACCGCCGAGAAGTTGCGCGACAGCGGCGCGTCGGCTCCGGCCGCCTTCACGGTGTCGATCGTGAACTTGACGTCCTTCGAGGTGAGCGGCTTGCCGTCGTGCCAGGTGAGGCCGGGCCGCAGCTTGAAGGTGTACTCGGTGCCGTTCTCGGCGACCCGCCAGGACTCGGCCAGGCCGGGCACGACCTTGTTGTCGGCGTCGTGCCGGGTCAGCCCGCGGAAGACCATCTCGGTCACCGGGTCGGTGTGCTCGTCCTGGAGCGCCGGGTTGAGCGTCTCGGGCTCGTCGCCGATCGCGTAGGTGAACGTGCCACCGGACTTCCCGCCCGCGGGACCGGACCCCGAGCCACCGCACGCGGTGGCCAGGAGCCCGGTCGCCATGGCGATCGACCCGACGACGAGGACGGACTTACGCATGAGTCTCCTTGTTGCAATCAATTCGCAACAGGCGACTATATCCGCAATCGCGTCTCCCGTCCGATTCGCCCCGGCCGGACGTTCAGCCGGCGCCCCGGCCGAGCGCCACCCGGTCGATCTTGCCGGTGGCGGTGTGCGGCATCTCGGCCAGCAGCGTCACCGACAGCGGCACCTTGTGGTCGGGCAGCCGGTCCCGGGCGAACGCCAGCAGCTCCCGCTCGGCCTCCCCGCGCGGCAGCCACGCGGGGTCCTCCAGGACCGCGAACGCGCGCAGCCCCGGCCGTCCCCCCGCGTCCGCGTTCCCGTCGTTCATGACCACCGCGACCTCCACCACCGCGGGGTGGCGGCCGAGGACGCGCTCGACCTCCAGCGGCGCGACCCGCTCCCCCGCCACGGTGACCTGGTCGAGGACCCGCCCGTGGTGGTGGACGAACCCGTCGGCGTCCACGTGGACCAGGTCCCCGGTGCGCAGCCACCCGTCGGGCCCCAGGACCTCGGCGGTCTGCTCCGGCCTGCCCAGGTACCCGGTCATCACCGACGGGCCCCGCACGTACAGCACGCCGGTCCGCCCGGGGCGCACCTCGCGGCCCGGCCCGCCGGGCACGCCCTCGGACCGCACGGAGATCTCGAACGGCTCCAGCACCACCCCCAGGGTGCCGCGGCGGCGGCGGGTGACGGTGTTGGAGACGAAGGTGTGCCCGACCTCGGTGCTGCCGAGACCGTCCAGCACCGGGCAGCCGAACGTCTCCTCGATCCGGTCGCCCAGCGACGGCAGCAGCGGCTCGCCCGCCGACACCACCGCCCGCACCGTGCCGAACGCCTCCCGGACCGCGTCCCGCGCGCCGTTGCCCACCAGCCGCGCGTACCAGGTCGGAACGGTGAACAGCAGCGTCGGCCGGTGCCGCCGCGCCTGCTCCACCGCGCCCCGCACGCTCGGCCGGGAGGACCACAGCACCGACGAGCCCCCGCACAGCATGGGGAAGAACACCGTCGCGCCGAGACCGAGCGGGTAGCACGCCTTCGACAGCGAGAACACCACGTCCTGGGGGGTGATGCCGAGCGCGCCGATGCCCAGCGCGCGGAAGTAGACCTCGGCGTCGGTATGCCTATGCACGGCCCCCTTGGGCTTCCCGGTGGTTCCGGAGGTGTACTGCACGTACGCGGGGGTGTCGGGGAGGACGGGCGCGGGATCGGGGATCACGGCGGGCTCGTCGGTGAGGTCCCCGTCGGTGAGCGTGTGCGCGGAGGCGAACCGGTCGAGCAGCCCGGGCGCGCACACCACCGCCCGCGGCTCGGCGTCGGCGAGGACGTGGGCGTGCTCGGCGGCGGTCCGTTCGGGCCCGGTGAGCACGGCGACCGCGCCGAGCCGCAGCGTGCCCAGCAGGGCCGTGACGAAGCCGACCGAGTCGGGCAGCGCGATCAGGACGCGCTGCCCCGGCCGGATCCCGGCGGCGTGCAGCACCCCGGCGGCGGTGGCGGCCGCGTCATGGACCTCACCATGACTGAAGGTGGTCTCGCCGGAACGGAACAACGGGCGGTCCCGCCAGCCGTAGGTATCGGCGCGGCGGGCGAGCAGGGCTGCGAGATTGCCTTCCATGGCGCGGCTCCTCCTGCCTGGGGACGACAAGCGGAGGTTACGCCGGGTAGGCATACCGACACGGCGGGTTCCCCTGATTTCGGTCTTGGACCGGGGATGATTAGGGCATACCTACGGGGACGCCGGTGACGGGGCCGGTCGGGCGGGCCGGTCAGGCGGGGAGCGCCGCCCAGGCGTCCCCGGTGCGGACCAGCAGGTCGCGGGTGAGCAACTGCCCGGCCGGGACGTCCCAGGCGGGGTCGGCGTCCGCGCCGGTCCCGGCGGCGAGCCGGTCCTCGGACCAGACGCGCTCCACCGCCCACCGCAGCCGCTCGACCCCGTCGGGGTGCCCGGTGCCGGTGGCGACCAGCACGTCCCGGCCCGGGACGGCCACCACCAGGTCGCCCTCGACGTCCTGGGCGAGCTTCTCCAGGAACGCCTCGTCCAGCAGCAGCCCCGAGTCGAGGCCGCCCTCGCCGAACGCCACCGTCACGGCCCGCGCGTCGGGGTACCAGTTCATCGTCAGGCCGGGGCGGCGCGCGTGCAGGTTGACGGCGGCCAGGCGGCGCAGGTCCTCCGGCGCCACGTCCATCTCGTCGCAGTGCCGCCGCGCCACGTACTCGTAGCGGCGCCCGCCGGGGCGTCCCGCGACCGGCTCGTCGTCGAGCTCCAGCGCGTAGGTGACGTACAGGTCCCCGGCGAAGGGCTCGCGGATCGGCTCCTCGCCCGGTGGAAGCGGGAACTCCAGCTGCACCTCCGCGGGCACCCGCGCCCTCATCAGCGGGACGATGAGACCAGTCCGCGGCTCGGTCACGGGTCGCTCCTCCTCAGGCGGCCTTCGGCATCCAGAGTGGATCACCCTACCCGGGTCGCGCCGCCGCTCACCGGAACCCCGCCATCCCGGTCTGTGACATCGCCCGCGCTCAGCGTCCGCCCGGCACCCGCGGCGCGCCGCCGGGAGCCACGACGGGCAGCCCCGCCGGGGCCCCGTCCTCGACGAGCCGCCACAGCGCGTCGGTGTCGAGGTGCCGTTCGACGAGATCGCCGAGCGTGTCGAGGGTCGCCTCCCGGATCGCCGCGAACGACACGTCCGGCGCGACCCGGAAGTCGCGCCCGGCGGCCCCGGCCACCTCGGTCAGGAACGCGCGCCGGAAGCCGTCGTTCTCCAGGGCCCCGTGCCAGGTGGTCCCCCACACCGCGCCCTCGCGGCACCCGTCCAGGAACGGTTCCCCGCCCGCCGTCTCCACGATCCCGTGGTGGATCTCGTAGGCGCTGACGCGCTCGCCGTAGGCGGTGCCCTCGGGCCGCCCCAGGGTCTTGTCCGGGGCGAACTCGACCCGCGCGGGCAGCAGCCCGAGCCCCGCGACCGTCCCGGCCCCGGACTCGACCTCGTCGACGATCTCCCGCGCGAGCATCTGGTAGCCGCCGCAGATCCCCAGCACGGGCCGTCCCGCGCGGGCGCGCCGGACGATCGCGTCGGCGATGCCGCGCTCGCGCAGCCAGGCCAGGTCGGAGACGGTGGCGCGGCTGCCCGGCAGCACCACCAGGTCGGCGTCGGCGAGGTCACCGGGGCCGACGGCGTGGCGGACCACGACGCCGGGCTCGACGGCCAGGGCGTCCAGGTCGGTGAAGTTGGAGATCCGCGGCAGGCGCACCACCGCGACCCGCAGCGTCTCGGGCCCCAGCGGGGCGCGCGCGTCGGGCCGGGGCCGGTCCAGCGCGAGGGAGTCCTCGGCGTCCAGGTACAGGCCCGGCGTCCAGGGCAGCACCCCGAGCGTCGGCCGTCCCGTCAGCAGCCGCAGCTGCTCCAGGCCGGGGGCCAGCAGCTCGGGCGCGCCCCGGAACTTGTTGATCACGAATCCGGCGACCAGCGCCTGGTCGGCGGGCTCCAGCAGCGCGACAGTCCCGAACAGCGAGGCGAACACCCCGCCCCGGTCGATGTCGCCGACCACGACGACCGGCAGGTCCGCGGCGCGGGCCAGGCCCATGTTGGTGATGTCCCCGGCCCGCAGGTTGATCTCGGCGGGGCTCCCGGCGCCCTCGCAGACCACGACGTCGTACTCGTCGCGCAGCTCGGCGAGGCTGGCGTTCACGACCTCGCGCAGGCGCTCCTTGTGCGCGCCGTACTGCAGCGCGTCCACCTCCGCGACCGGCCTGCCCAGCAGCACGATCTGGCTGCGCCGGTCACCGCCCGGCTTGAGCAGCACCGGGTTCATCACGGCGCGCGGCTCCACGCCCGCCGCCTGCGCCTGCATGTACTGCGCCCGCCCGATCTCCGCGCCGTCGGCGGTGACCATCGAGTTGAGCGACATGTTCTGCGCCTTGAACGGGGCGACCTTCACGCCCTGCCGCGCCAGCCACCGGCAGATCCCCGCCGTGACCACGCTCTTGCCCGCGTCCGAGGTGGTTCCCGCCACCAGCAGCGCCCCGCCCACACGCACCTCTTCGTCCGTCGTCCTAACGGCGGGCCAGCGCCCGCGCGACCCCGGCCGAAACCAGGGCAGCAGCCACCGTAACGCCCGCCGACAGCCGCACGGCCCGCCGGATGTCCCGTACCTCGGGTCCGCGGCCGTCACCGAGCTCGGGACGGCGCTCGACGCGTCCGCCGTAGCTGTTGGCCCCGCCGAGCCGGACCCCGAGCGCGCCCGCGAACGCCGCCTCGCAGCGTCCGGCGTTGGGGCTGGGGTGCGCCGCGCCGTCCCGCCGCAGCACCCGCCACGCCTCGCCGCGCGCGCCCCGGGCGCAGGCGACGGTGAGCAGCCCGGTCACGCGCGCGGGCACCCAGTTGGCGAGATCGTCGAGGCGGGCCGAGGCCCACCCGAACCGCTCGTACCGTTCGTCGCGGTACCCGACCATGGCGTCCAGCGTGTTGACGGCCCGGTACGCCAGCAGCCCCGGAACGCCCGCGACCGCGCCCCACAGCAGCGGCGCGATGGCGGCGTCCGAGGTGTTCTCGGCCACCGACTCGGTCGTGGCCCGCGCGAGGTCGTCGGCGTCCAGCCCGGCCGGGTCCCGGGCGCACAGGTAGGAGAGGCGTCCCCGCGCCGCGGCGAGGTCCCCGTTCTCCAGGTGGGAGGCCATCAGCCGTCCCTCCCGGCCCAGCGAGGTCCCCCCGAGCACGGCCCAGGTGGCGAGGGCGGTGACCCCGGCCCTGGCCACGGGTCCCCGGACGGCCCGCTCCACCGCCCAGCCACCGGCCGCGACACTCCCGACCAGCACGGACGTGTAGAGCACGCCCCGCCCGCGCGAGTCGGCGTAGACCGCGCGCTCCCAGGCCTTGGCCGCACGGCCGAACAGCGCGACCGGATGCCCCCGCCGGGGGTCGGCGAAGACGGCGTCCAGCGCCACGCCCAGCAGCAGTCCGGCGGCCCGTCCCTCAGTGGAGGCGCGCATCGAGCTCGTCCCAGTGCCTTTCCAGCCAGTCCTGCGCCCGGCGGATCCGGGGCCCGGCCCCGCTGTGCCAGATCCGCGCCCAGCCGCCGCCGAGCCGTTCGGCCCGGGTCCGCATGGCGCGGTAGGAGCGGTCGAACCGCACCCGCGCCGCCGGGAGCAGCTCCCGCCGGCTGTCGCGGTCCAGCCCGTAGGCGTCGCAGAACATCCGCATCCGCCGCCCCACGTCGGCGCCGTACAGCAGCCCGTCGCGGTCCGCCGGGTCGGCGATCGGGGCCCAGTGCCGCAGCGTGGTCACCACGTCGTACAGCCGGGTCGTCGGCCGCGCGAGATCGAAGTCGATCAACGCGACGGGCAGGCCGTCCCGGAAGACCACGTTCTCCGGCGTGACGTCGCAGTGCCCGATGATCTCGGGGGCGCCGTCCAGGTTCGACGCCTCGGTGTCCCAGGGCTGGTCCGTCGGCACCCCGTAGGACTCGACGGCGTCGTGGTAGCGCCGCAGCAGCCGCGCGAGCCCCGCCAGCGCGTCCTCACCCGCCGCGTACGCGGGCAACGGCCGTCCGGGGGCCTCCCCCGGCATCCAGCTCAGGACCTCCCGGCCCTGCCCGTCGATGCCGAGCACCCGCGGGGCCCCGTCGAACCCGACCTTCTCCAGATGCCGCAGCAGCCCGTGCACCGCCGGGGTGTGCGCCCGCACCGGCCGCCGGACGGTGTCCCCGACCCGCACGACCCCTTCGGTGACCTCCCCACCGGAAAGCGGCACCTCCACGTCAACCCCCACAGCCGTCAACGATATGCCGCCCGGCGACCGCTCACGCCGACTTCCGTCCATCCCCGGCCACGCCCACACCGGGCCGCTCGTGCGAAGACCACGCATCGCGCTCTACACTCATGACCCAACATGCGCCCATAGCTCAGCTGGATAGAGCACCGGACTTCTAATCCGACGGTCGGGGGTTCGAATCCCTCTGGGCGCGCCACGCACCACCCGCCAAAACGGGCTGCGACCAGGGGAAACGCCCTCCCCGCGAGGGCACCCCGGATGCAGCCGGACACCACCGAAGGCGGCTCTGCAGAGCCGTTCCCGGAACATACGCGGAATGATCTTTGCGGAGTCTCCGTAGGTCAGGCCGCCGGCAGGGCGAGTCCCCGAGCCGATCACCGTCCCGTGCCGGACGTCTCGACGATGGCGTCGCCGCGGCGGTTGACCCTGACGCAGGGTCAATCTCCCAGCATGGCGGCATGACCACGACGACCACTACAACAATCCACCACGACGGCGTCACGATCCCGGTGTCCCGCGGCGGCCGGGGACGGCCGCTGGTCCTGTGCCCCGGCCTGAACTCGACCCAGGCCGACCTGTGCGGGCTGGCCGGGCTGCTGCGGCGCGACCACGACGTGGTGACCTTCGACCTGCGGGGCCATGGCCTCGCCTCCGCCGCCGACCGGTACTCCTTCGAGGCGTTCCTCAGCGATCTTGCCGCCGTGATGGCGGAACTGGAACGCTCCGGACCGGACGAGGCGCCCCTGCTGGTGGGCTACTCGCTGGGCGCGGACCTGGCCGTGCACTACGCCTCCGAGCATCCCGGCGTCGCCGGGCTCGTCCTCATCGACGGGGCGAACCCGGTGCCCGAACCGTTCGTCACCGAGGCGCTCCTGCCAGAGTTCCGCGCCATGTGGGAGGAGATGGCGGAGCGGCAGGAGGCCGCGCGGGGCACCGCGCGTCAGGTGCTGCTCACCGCCCGGGAGATCCTCGATCTGAACGTCGAGATCGACGCGGTGCGCGCGGGGATCCTCGACCGGTACCGGAGGATCGACCGGCCCATCAGCATGATCATGTCGTCCTCGATGGCCGGTGACGGCGCCGGGGGGCACGCGCCGCGCCTCAACCGGAACTGGCGTTCCGGCGTCGAGCGGCTGGTCCGCGAGCAGCCGCGCATCGCCACGTCCTGGCTCGACGCCGACCACCGGCTGGTCTTCACCCACGCCCCGGAGATCGCCCAGATCATCCGGGCCGGGTGACCGCTTGGGCGGCCGTAGGAGACTGGTGCGATGCTGACCATCGGCGAGCTGGCGTCGTACGCCGGGGTGACGGTGCGCGCGGTGCGGCACTACCACGCCAAGGGGCTGCTGCCGGAGCCGGAACGCGACCACTCCGGCTACCGCAGGTACGACGCGGGCGCGGTGGTCGAGCTGATCAGGATCCGGACGCTCGCCGAGGCCGGTGTCCCGCTGGCGCGGGTGCGGGAGCTGCTCCAGGCCGACGAGGAGGAGTTCGCCGCGGCGGTCGCCGACATCGACCGGCGGCTGCGGGCCGAGATCCGGCAGCGGCAGCGGCACCGGGAGCGGATCGCCCGGCTCGCCGCCGGGGACAGCCTGGCGCTGCCCCCGGAGGTGGTCGGGTACCTGGACCGGCTGCGGGCGCTCGGGATCGACGAGCGGATCGTCCGGGCCGAACACGACGGCTGGATCCTGCTGGCCGCGCGCTCACCCGAGCGGATCCCGGAGTGGATCGCACGCAAGCGCGAGCAGCTCGCCGACCCGCGGCTTCTCGATTTCTACCGCGTCCTGGGCCAGGCCCTCGAACGGACCGACGACCCGCGGCTGGTGGAGCTGGCCGACGAGCTGGCCGTCTACTTCACGCGGATGGCCGAGGAGAGGGGCGAGGACTATGTCGACGACATCGACCTCGAGGCGCCGCTGGTCAGGCTGATGGACGCGCTGGCGTTCGACACCGTGCCACCGGCCCGCCGGCTGATCGAGCTGCTGGGGAAGCGGGGCTGGACCGGCTGGACCAAGCTCGAACGCGTACCACCTCCACCGGCGTCCGACAGCGGTCTCTGAGCTCGCCGCCCTGCCATAACGTCGGTGGCGTGGTGCAGGGTGGACCTCGGATTTCCGGGGTCTGAAGGAGGCGGTCGTGTCGGACGGTTTCATGGTGGCCACCCGGATCGCGATGACGCGGGAGGGGTTCGACCGTTGGCTGGACACGCCCGCCCCGGGCCCGGACGCCATCGCCAACCCGGGCGGGATGTTCGACGGCTGGTTCTGGGACGGCCGCCGCGCCGACACCGCGTGGCGGAACGCCGCGGTGGGGGTGACGCCGCGGGACTTCTTCGCCGAACGTGTCGGGCGGACCGGCTCCGGGACGCCCGAGATGAGCGTCCTGCTGTACCGCGAGGGCGCGTTGGAGGCGTATCTGTTCGGCTTGGGGTACGTGGAACGGGAGGTGCACACGGCGCTGCTGATGTTCGCGGCCGCCGGGGCGTTCAAGACCGAGCCCGCCCCCGACGCGGTGCTGTTCTGGGCGGAGACCGGCGGCGGTCTGAGGGAGCCCGACTGGCGCGGATGGCTGGCGGTGTTGTCGGTGGGCAAGGACCTGTCGCGCTTCACCCCGGCCTCCGGCCTGCCCCCGGCCGGTCTCGCTGACCCGATCACCGCTCTGCGCCCGGTCGAGGACCGCTTCTTCCGGCTGGTCGAGTGTCTGGGCGAGGAGGAGGAGTCGTGGGACTGGGAGTCGGGAGAGCCGTTCACCACCACGACGCCCCGGGACGAGCTGTTCGTGGACCCCGAAGTCCTGGGGCGGCCTCGGCGAACAACGGCCCGGCCCGAACGCTAGGACCTCGCCGTCCCCGCAGGTCCGCGCCGGTCATCTGTGCCTTCGCGACTCGGGCGCCAGGAACCCGGATCGCATGCGGGTCAGGGGCGGAAAGCACTCGGTGACCTGGCCCTCCCTGGCGGTGCGGGGCTCCTCCCGCCCGGCCCGCAGGGTGAGCCAGGTGCCCACCGGGCCGGCGGCGGTGAACAGCACGCCGAAGGCGATCCCCACGCTGTTGGACCACCGGCGCCTGGTCTGACGCCGCTTCAGTGGCACTCGTATTTCTGTACGGCGTCGAACGCGGCCCGGTTGCGTTTCCCGTAGACGGGTTCGACCACCGCCCGCGCGCTGCCGCCCGGTTTGACCGCCCGCGCCGAGGTGGCGACCGCGTCCAGCACCGTGGTGAAGTGGCGGGCGATGTCCGGTGGCGCGCTCCCCCGCATCCGCTTGCCGTAGTCGGCGATGAGCGCGGCCTTCCTGCGCGCCTCGGCGAAGTCCAGCGGCTGGTTCTGGAGGGCTTTGCCCACGTCGGCCTGGTAGGACAGCATCGCGACCTGGAAGGTCGAAAGGTCGAGGCAGAACGCCGAGGACGCCCGGGAGGGGGTGGGCGCGGTGGTCGCGGGCGGCTGGGCGGCGGGGGAGGTCGGGGAGGCCGATGCCGAGGGGGCGCTCGGGTCGGAGCAGCCCGTCACCATCAGCGCGGCCACCACGGACACCTGCGCGAGTGAACGCGTACGGGAGCGTGTGCGGGGTGTGGTCATGATCTGACCGTAAGCGTCCACGGCCGTACTGTCCGCACCATGATTCACACCGGATCAGGCCGTTCGCGCCCCGTCGAGAAGGGCGGGGAGGTCGCGCATGTCGGTGAACACGACGGTGTCGGGGCCCTCCAGCCATTCGGCGGGGGTCAGTCCGCCCGCGTAGCCCAACGACCGCATCCCCGCCGCGCGGGCCGCCTGGACCCCGTAACGGCTGTCCTCCACCACCACGCAGCGGCCCGGCGGAACGCCCATCTCCCGCGCCGCCAGCAGGAACAGGTCGGGCTCCGGCTTGCCGTGGACCACCTGGGTGGCGCTGAAGATGCGGCCTTCGAAGCGTTCGTAGAGCCCCGTGCGCCCCAGGGTCCGGCGCATCTTCTCGTGGCTGCCGCTGGAGGCCACGCAGGTGGGCAGCGTGATCGCGTCCAGAGCCTCGGCGATCCCCGCCACGGCGGTCATCTCCGCGTCGAGGGCGGCGAGGTAGAGCTCCTGGAAACGCCGGTCGGCCTCGACGGCCAGGTCCGGGCCCAGCCGGGCGATGATCAGCTCGTTGATGGACTTGGTGGAGCGCCCGAGGAACAGCTCGACCACCTCGCCGGGGGTGATCGGCCACCCCAGCTCCGACAGCACCGCGACGTTCGTCCGCACCGCGATCGGCTCGGTGTTCACCAGCACGCCGTCACAGTCAAAGATCACCAACTCGATCGGCTCCGCCATCCGGCCACCCTAGGCGGGCGGGGTGCTCCTCACCAGAGCGCGGCGGCCGGACGGGTCACAGGCCGCGCAGCAGGCGGCGGATGATGTGCGGGGTGGCCTCGGGCTGCTGCGCCTCGGTGACCAGGGTGTTGAAGACGTGCCAGTGGCGTTCGACCTCGTCGGGGCGCGACGGGTAGGAGGCCCCGTCGAACCTCTCCAGGTAGACCAGGTCGGGCAGGATCTGCTGGGGGAAGCGGACCAGGGTGAGCGACCCGCCGGTCATGGCGGTGGCGGCGCCGGCCTCGAACGTGGCGATCTGGAGCGTGATGTTCGGCCGGGTGTCCAGGTCGAGCAGGTGCTGCAACTGGTCGCGGATGACCAGGCGGCCGCCGACCTGGCGGAGCAGCACCGACTCGTCCAGCACGATCCACAGGTTGACCGGGCGGGGGCGGCGGCGCAGCACGCGCTGCCGCGCCATGATCACCGCCACCCGGCGCTCCAGCTCCGCCGGGGTGGCCCGGGGGTGGCGCAGCCGCAGGATCTCGCGGGCGTAGTCGGGGGTCTGGAGCAGGTCCGGGACGAGTTGCGGCTCGAACGTGCGGACCAGCTTCGCCGTCTGCTCGGCGCTGACGTACCGCCGCGTCCACTTCGGGAGCGCGTCGAGGTGCTCCTCCCACCACCCGGGGATGTTCGTCTGCTCGGCCAGGGCCTCCAGCGTGACCCGCTCGGCCTCGTCACGGACCCCGTACAGCGCCGCCAGCGCGGCCAGGCCCGCCGGGTCGCAGCCGGTCCTGCCGCGCTCCAGGCGGCTCAGCGTCGCCTCGGTCATCCCGACCGCGCGGGCCGCCGCCGGCTGGCCGAGCCCGGCCCGCCTTCGCAGCTCGCGCAGGCGCGTGCCGAGGAGCAGGCGCGGCACCAGCGGGCCGGTCGGGGTGGAGAGGGTACGTGCCGGAGTCGCGGTGGAAGTCAATCGGCACCTCGCTTGGCTCTCGCAGACGCGACCCCGACAGCGTCAGACCTTTCTTTTTCCCAGTGTGCCCGCCCGCGCGCACTCCGTGAAGACGGATCCGCCCAACAGGTCAGGGTTTGCGACCCACGCCACACAGGTCGGCGCGCCACGGGCGTTCGATGCCCGGCTCGGGACGCCACCGGCACTCGGGGACCACGCCGGGGTCGAGCAGCTCCGTCCCCTCGAAGTACCCGCGGATGAACTCGGGGCCGCGCAGGATGTAGGGGACCGCGCCGGTCTCGTCGTAGCCGCTCTGCGCCTTCCGGAACGCCTCGTCCTCGTCGGTCGCGTCGTAGATCACCAGGTAGCTGCCGGAGGGGACCCGCTCCATCACCCGGCGCACGACCGCACGGGCCTCGTCGTCGTCGGTGATGTGCCCGAGCACCCCCATGAACATCACGGCGATCGGCCGGCTGAGGTCCAGCGTCTCCCCCGCCAGCTCGATGATCTTGTCGGGCGCGTGCAGGTCGGCGTCGATGTACCGGGTGGCGCCCTCGGGGGTGCTGGTCAGCAGCGCGCGGGCGTGCGCCAGCACCAGGGGGTCGTTGTCGACGTAGACGATGCGCGACTCGGGCGCGACGCGCTGGGCGACCTCGTGGGTGTTGTCCACGGTCGGCAGGCCGGTGCCGAGGTCCAGGAACTGGCGTACGCCCAGCTCCCCGGCGAGCAGGTGGATGGAGCGGGCCAGGAAGTGCCGGCTGGCGCGGGCCATGTCCACGATGCCGGGGAAGGTCTGCTTGTAGGCGTCCCCGGCGGCGCGGTCCACCGCGTAGTTGTCGGTGCCGCCGAGCCAGTAGTTCCAGATGCGCGCCGAGTGGGGCACGGAGGTGTCGATCTTCGAGTGACGCGGTTCGGGGGTGGCGTCGGTCACGGCCCGTGGTTCCTTCCGCACGCGGAGACTTCGAACCTCCTCAACTTAGGCACACGACCGCGTCGGCCGCCGGAAAAGCCGTTTCCGGCCACCCCCTGCGACCGGTTTGCATCACCTTTCGGACACGGGAACGCCGTACGGCCCGGCGTTCCGCGCCATTTCCCCCGGCGGCGGAACGCGGCCCGGGTGCGGAAACGCGGCGGGACGCGGATCGCGGCGCGGGCGCGGCCGCCGCGGCGCGAGGCGGGGTGACAGGGCGGGGGCCCGTCCAGCAGACTGGCCGGTGACTGGCTTGTCGGCGGCCCGGGGACCGGTAGATTGCGGAGCCGGTCTTCTTTGCCCTGTTTTCACAGCCGCCTTAGGCGCTGGATGGCAGGGTGATGGCTTTCATGGTGTCGTCGAGTCCGGAGCGAGTGAGGGAACATGGCCGAGGATGACAAGCCGGCGGTGAAGGCGAAACTGCCGAGCGCCAAGAACATCCGCAGCCCGGAGTTCAAGCCGCACGGTCTCGGCGGGGACAGCCGCACGCGCGGGCCCCGGCCGTCCGGGTTGACCGCCGCGCAGGCCAGGAAGCGCCGGATGGCGACGATCGCCGGGGTCGTGGTGGTGGCGCTCGCCGTCGCCGGAGGGGCGGCCTACTACATGTCGCTGCCGGGCCCGAAGGTCGAGGTGAGCGGCAAGTTCAACGCCGAGCCCAAGGTCGTGATCCCCAAGGACCTGGTGCCCGGCAAGACGCTGAAGGTCACCACGCCGATCAAGGGCACCGGCCGGACCATCGCCAAGGGCGACATGGTCTACGCCAAGCACGTCTTCTACAAGTGGTCGCCGGGCGAGGACGACAAGGCCCGCACCAGCACCAACAAGAAGGTCGGCTCCACCTACGCCCCGGACCCGAACAGCCCGCTCCAGCCGCTGCCCGCCGGCGGTGTCGGGGTCAAGGGCATCGACAAGGGCCTGGTCGGGCAGACCGTCGGCAGCCGCGTGGTCATGGAGATCCCGCCCGCCGACGGGTTCGGCGAGAACGGCGCGCAGTACGAGCTCGGCAAGAACGACTCGCTGGTGTTCGTCTTCGACATCCTGGCGGGCGTGGGCAAGGACTCCGGGCCGCAGGGCGCCGAGAAGAAGCTCGACGACCCCAAGCTGCCCAAGGTCGAGAAGTCCGACAAGCCGGGCCAGGCGCCGAAGGTCACGATCCCCAGTGACCAGGACGCGCCGAAGGACCTCCAGGTCAAGCAGCTGGTCGAGGGCACCGGCGAGGCGATCCAGAAGGGCGACCAGGCGATCGTCCACTACCAGGGCCAGCTGTGGCGCAACGGCAAGAAGTTCGACTCCAGCTGGGACAAGCCCGACGCGGGCGGCGGCCAGGGCGGCCAGCCGGTCGCGTTCCCGGTCGGCACCGGCGGGACCGTGCCCGGCTTCGACAAGGGCCTGACGGGGCAGAAGGTCGGCTCGCGCGTGCTGCTGGTGCTGCCGCCCAAGGAGGGCTACGGCGACAAGGGCCAGCCGCAGGCCGGGATCAAGGGTGACGACACCCTGGTGTTCGTCGTCGACATCCTCGGGCGGCTCCCCAAGTAGCCGCCCCGCGCGGACGGTGACCGTCGTCCGGTGACCGCGCGCACATTCCCGACGACGGGGCACCAGAGGAGGTGTCCCGTCGTTGGTGTGTTCCGGTTGGTGTGTTTCGGAAGGACGCCGCTGGGGACACGTCGCGGCCGAAGGGGAACGCGACCCGCGGACGTGTGACCCGCGCCGCACCCGGGCCCGTGCTGCCAACGGTTCACGGGCGTGGATCGTCCTCCTCATGGAAGGTGCAGGAGTCCGCATGGACCGGCCGAAAGTATCGACCTCCTCGGGTATCGTCGGTAACGAATTCATCACGGGGGGCTTGTGACTAGCAGGGACAACAGCCCGGGGGACAACCGGCCCACCGGGTCGGAGGACGTGACGCCCGAAACCGGCGCGTCCACTCCGGCCGACGCCACGGCCGACACCACCGCGGCCGAGAGCACGGCCGCGTTCTCCGGGGACCAGGACGAGGACACGAAGGCGACGACGTCCGCCGCGGACGACGACGCGGGTGACGGCGCGGGCGACACCGCCGACGGCGGCGCGGGCGGCGCGGCCCCGGCGGGGGCGAAGGACTCCGCGACCACGGTCGCGTTCGAGTCCGTCGGCGAGGGCGGCGGGACCGCGACGGCGACCGCGACGCGTCCCGCGAGCGCGCCCGCCAAGAGCGCGAAGGCCGCCAAGGGCGGCAAGCCGAAGAAGCAGCGCAGCCGCAAGGCGAAGTTCACGCGGCGCGTCCTGTTCTCGGTGCTGGCGTTCGTCGGGTTCTGCGTCGCGGGTTTCGGCATCGCCTACCTGCTGACGCCGATCCCCGAGCCCGCGCAGGACGCGATCGAGCAGGGCCCGACGTTCCTGTACTCCGACGGCAAGACCCAGATCGCCAAGACCGGTACCAACCGCGACGCGGTCAAGCTGGACCAGGTGCCCAAGCCCGTCCGCGACGCCGTCATCGCCGCCGAGAACCGCAGCTTCTACTCCGACCCCGGCGTGTCGGTGAAGGGCACGGTGCGCGCGTTCTGGACCACGGTCTCCGGCGAGCAGCTCCAGGGCGGCTCGACGATCACCCAGCAGATGGTCCGCAACTACTACGGCGGCATCGGCAAGGAGCGTTCGGTCACCCGCAAGCTCAAGGAGATCATGGTCGCCCTGAAGGTCGGCCGGGAGCGGGACAAGGACTGGATCCTCGAACAGTACCTCAACACGATCTTCTTCGGGCGTGACTCCTACGGCGTGCAGGCCGCCGCGAAGGCGTACTTCGGCAAGGACATCAGCCGGTTGAACGCCGCCGAGGGCGCGTTCCTGGCCGCCTCCATCCAGCAGCCGAGCGTGTTCGGCGGCGACCTGAACGGCCGCAGCCTGACCTACGCCGAGGAGCGCTGGCGCGCGGTGCTCAACAACATGGTCCGCGACGGCGCGATCAGCCAGGCCGAGGCGACGGCGCTGAAGTTCCCCAAGCCGGGCAAGCAGAAGCTGACCGACATCATGCGCGGCCAGCGCGGCTACATGGTGAACGTGGCCAAGAAGGAGCTCATCGAGCGGCGCGGCTACACCGAGGACGAGATCAACCGCTCCGGCCTGGAGATCACCACGACGTTCGACAAGCGGCTGATGGACGCGCTCAAGGAGTCGGTGACGGCCAACCAGCCCGCCGGGATGAGCAAGAAGATCCGCACCGCCGCGGTGTCGGTGGACCCCGAGACCGGCCAGGTGGTGGCCTTCTACGGCGGCCGTGACTACCTGGACGAGGCGCTGAGCAGCGTGTTCGGCGACCACGCGCAGCCGGGTTCGGGCTTCAAGCCGATCGTGCTGGCGACGGCGCTGGACAGCGGCCTGCCGCTGAGCACCCCGGTGGACGGCAGCTCGCCGCAGTACTACGGCGGCACCCCGGTCCGGAACGACTCCAACGCCGACTACGGCACGGTCAACCTGGTGACCGCCACCCAGAACTCGATCAACACGGCCTACGTCAACCTGGGCCAGAAGGTCGGCCTGGACAAGGTCACCGAGATGGCGGAGAAGCTCGGCTACACCAAGGAGCAGCTCACCGCCAACGGCGCGAACACCGCCTACACGTTCCCGCTGGGCGTCATCTCGGCGCACCCGGTGCAGCAGGCCGGGGTGTTCGCGACGTTCGCGTCCGAGGGGAGGTTCCGGCAGCCGTTCGTGGTGAAGGCGGTGACCGACGGCAAGGGCCGGAGCCGCACCTTCGAGGAGAAGGGCAAGCGGGCGTTCAGCGAGCAGACCGCGCGCGACGCCACCTACGCGATGCAGCGGGTGGTGCAGTCGGGCACCGGCCGCGCCGCGAACCTGCCCGACGGCCGCCCGGTGGCCGGGAAGACCGGCACCACCGACCAGGGCGCGGCGATCTGGTTCAACGGGTTCATCCCGCAGATGGCGACGACCGTGGCGATGTTCCGCAGCGACCAGAAGCCGCTCAGCATCCCCGGCTACGGGGCCTACGGCGGCCAGCTGCCCGCGCAGATCTGGCGCGGCTACATGGCGCAGGCCGTGGACATCAAGGGCTTCGAGTACAAGTCGTTCGGCGCGCCGTCGTCCACTCCCGGCAGCTACGACAGCGGCGGCTACGACGACCGGCGGACCGCTCCGCCGTCACGCGAGCCGAACCCGAACGGGCGGCCCACCCCGCCGAACTCGCAGCGGCCCCCGTCCAGCCGTCCTCCGTCCCCGCCCGGCAACGGCGACGGCGACGGTCCCGGCAACGGTGACGGCCCCGGCAACGGCGACGGCGGCGACGGACCCGGCAACGGAGACGGTCCCGGCAACGGTGATGGCCCCGGCAACGGCGGCGGTGGCGACGGACCCGGCGACGGCAACCGACCCGACGCCCGAGGATGACACGGAGGAGGCCCGGCGAATGCCGGGCCTCCTCGCTTCTCCGCTCTGCTCACCGTCCCCGGGTCCGTCGTCCGAGGTCCTGGCGCTCAAGCTCTCGGTCAGCCGCCGTGCGGGCCGTCCCCGAATGTCCACGCGCACCGCGTGAACGCCTCGCCGACCTCGTCACGGACCGGGCCGAGGTCCGCCCGGCGGCAGCGTCGCCGCCGTGACCGGCGTCCGCAGCGCTGTCCCCCGGTCAGGTCAGTCGCAGGCCGCGCCGACGCGGGCGGGAGTGTTCTTCATCACATCGTCCAGGGCGGCCATGTCGCCCGTTCCGGCCGGTCCGGCGGCCTCCCGCAGGCGCTTGGCCTCCTCCTTGAGGGTCTTCTTCAGGGCCGCGTCCTCCGCCTTGGCGGCCAGGCCGTCGACCTTCCCGGCGAGCTGCTGGACGGCCTGCCCCCAGGGGGCCGGCTGGTTGGCGGGAAGGGACCTGACCTGCGACATGTACTGCTGGAACGCCTTCTTGGTGTCGTCGCAGACCGCGGCGGTGTTGCTCCCGCCGAGGACCCCGCAGCCGGCCAGCGGACCGGCGCCGGCGAGCAGCAGCGCTCCCCCGGCGAGCGCCCGCAACGCCGCGTTTCGCATTGAACCTCCCACTTGCTCCCCGATCACGTGTGTCTATAATTCCGCACTAGGTCATGAGCGCCAGCGTCAAGCCCCGGCTTGCTGGCCGGCAACCCTTCGTCCGCGATGGGGTGCCCCGGGTGAGGACCAGGCCGGACGCAACACCGCGTTCCGGCAAGCGCGGATCCCGCCGAGCCACCTTCCGGGATCCCTGGATCCCGAGGAGGTACCGCCCATGTCCGCCACCCTTACCGAAGCCCCCGTCACCCCCGATGTGACGCGTTCCGGGCAGCACGGGGTTCGCGTTCCGGACCGGGAACTTCGCGTCGTCGGCGCCGACGTCACCGTTCCGCTGAACGACGGCCGCCGGGTCCCCTACGCCAACTTCGACTACGCCGCCAGCGCCCCCTGTCTGGAGGCGGTGCACGAGGCCATCACCCGCGCACTGCCCTACTACAGCAGCGTGCACCGGGGCGCGGGCTACGCCTCCCAGGTGACCACCGCCGCCTACGAGAAGGCGCGCGAGACCGTCCGGGCGTTCCTGGGCGCGTGGCGGCGCGCGTCGGTCGTGTTCACCCGCAACACCACCGACGCGATGAACCTGCTCGCGCACGCCCTGCCGGCCGGCACCACCGTCGTGGTCTTCGAGACCGAGCACCACGCGACCCTGCTGCCCTGGAAGAACGTGGTGCGGCTGCCCGCCCCCGCGTCCCCGCTGGAGGCCGTCGCCGCCGCCGACCGCGCCCTCGCGCAGGCCCCCACCGGGCCGCGCCTGCTCGTCGTCACGGCCGCCTCCAACGTCACCGGCGAGCTGTGGCCGCTGCGCGAACTCGCCGAGACCGCCCACCGCAACGGCGCGCGCATCGCCGTCGACGCCGCCCAGCACGTCCCGCACCGGCCGCTCGACATGACCGCGCTGGGCCTGGACTACGTGGCGTTCTCCGGGCACAAGCTGTACGCGCCGTTCGGGGCGGGCGTGCTGGCGGGGCGTTCGGACTGGCTGCGCGCCGCCGCCCCGTACCTGAAGGGCGGCGGGGCCAGCGCGTCGGTCGAGGACCGCGGCGACACCACGCGCTGGCAGGCCGAGCCCGAGGCCCGCCACGAGGCCGGAACCCCCAACGTGCTGGGCGTCATCGCCCTGGCCGCCGCCTGCGAGGCCCTGGCCGCCACCGGCTGGGACTCCCTGGTCGAGCACGAGGAGCGGCTGCTGGCCCGGCTGCGTTCCGGCCTGGCCCGCGTTCCGGGTGTGCGGGAACTCACCCTGTGGGACGAGCGTCACCCCCGGGTCGGAATCGTGTCCTTCACCGTCGAGGGCTGGAACGCGCGTGATGTGGCGCTTACGCTTTCAGGTGAGTACGGAATCGGCGTTCGGGACGGGAAGTTCTGCGCCCATCCGTTCGTTCGTCACCTGCTGGCCTCGGCGGAGAACGGGGAGGGATGCCAGGACGGGCAGAGCACGGCGGTGCGCGCGAGCTTCGGGATCGGCAGCACCGAGGAGCACGTCGACCGGCTGCTGGCCGCCCTCACCAGGCTCACGAGCGAGCCGCGCGGGTGACCCGCGGCCCCGCGACCGCTGCCTCGCGGACGGGTCGTCTCATCCACAGAACCGGACGATAGGGCGCTTTGGCACTGTTCGCCCATGTAGCGTAGGCAGGTCCGTAACCTGCCCGGCCGGGGTAGAGGCAGCGCGCGATGAAACAGGGGGTGGCGGCCGTGGCCGACGCGTGGCGGCCCACGTCGGAGCTTGAGCGCCGATTGCTGGAGACGGTGCGCACGGGGGACCAGCGGGAGTTCTTCCGCCTGCTGGCGGAGAGCGAGCTGGTCGTCCCCGTTCCACCGGACATGATCGACGACGTGCTCGCCAACGAGGCGCAACCGACCTGGCCCGCCCAGCAGGAGGGCGACCGCACCTGGGTGCTCGTCTACACCTCGGCGGCCGCGATGCGCGCCTGCCTGGGCCCGGGTTACCGGCACTTCCTGAAGCTGAAGTTCACGGACCTGGCCGCCACCTGGCCCGACCCGCACTGGTGGCTGGCCGTGAACGCGCCCGCCCGGGGCGTGGAGAACGTGGCGCTGCCGATCGAGGCCCGCCTCCCCAGCTGGTTCATCCGGCAGATCACCGAGGGCGACCCGCTTCCGCCCCAGGCGGGCCGCCCCGAGGCCCTGCCCCGGAACCTCGGCGCCTCGGACCCGTCCGCCGACCCGACCCTGACCCAGATCCTCAAGCCCCACCGCCCCGAACGCGAGGAGCCGTCCACCCAGGACCGCCTGGTAGCGGGCGGGACCCCGGCCGCATACGGAGACACCGGCGTTCCGTACGGAGAGGCCGCCGCCCGTAACGGGACCCACCCGTCGTACGGCCAGGGCACGCCCGGCGTTCCCCCGGCACACGACCACAGGCTCGGCGAACCCGCCCCGCAACGCGAGGAACCCGGCGTCCCGGCGCCGTACGGACCCGACGAAACGCCCGCACAGGACCACCTCGTCGCGGGCGGAGGGCCTGCCGCGTTCGGCACCTCCCCGTACGGCGACACTCCTGACCAGCACGTTCCCGGCGGATCACCCGAGTACGGCCTTCGCGGCGAGGCGCCCGGCGTCCCGCACGGAGAAGGCACGACACCAGGCCACCCCCTCACAAGCGAAGAAAAGGCCGCACACGCCCCCGGCCAGGACCGGCCCGACGTTCCCTCAACGCAGGGCGAGACCGCCACGCCCACAAGCGCGGAGCCCGACGCGTCCGACCTCTCTTATAGAGAAGCCGCCACGCCCGGCCCCACCTCTACACCCGGCGCCCCGTCCCTGCCCGGCCAGCCCGCCACGCAGGGAGAAGCCGCCGCATACGGCGAGCCGCCCGCGCCCGCCCTTTCCAACGCCGAGGGAGAAGCCATCACACACGATGGCGCTCCCGCACCGTACGGGCCCGGCGCGCCCGGCGAACCGCCCGTGCCTGGCCAACCGCAGGGGGAAACCGCCACAAGCGACGGCGCCCCCGCGCCGTACGGGCCTGGCGCGCACGACGGCCCGCCCGCGTTCGGCCAGCCCGCCCCGCAGGGCGAAACCGCTGCTCACGATGGCGCCTCCACGCCCTACGGGCCCGGCGCTCACAGTGCGGACGGCTTCCCCCGCGTACACGGCGAACCGCCCGTACCTGGTCAGCCGATCCCACAGGGGGAAACCGCCGCACATCACGGCACTCCCGCACCCTACGGACCCGGCGAACTGCCCGTGCCCGGCCAGCCTGCCCCGCAGGGAGAAGCCACCGCACACGGCGGTGCTCCCACACCGTACGGGCCCGGTGCGCACGACGGCCCGCCCGCGTTCGACCAGTCCACCCCGCAGGGCGAAACCACCCCGTACGACGGACTCGGCGCGAACGGCGTCCCCTCCACGCCCGGCGAACCGGCCCTACCCGGCCAGCCCGCCACCCAGGAAGGGGCCACCGCACCCAACGGCCCCAGCACGGACGGCACCCCCTACGGGCGCGGCGAACCGTCTCTGCCTGGTCAGCCTGCCGCGCAAGGAGAGGTCGCCGCGCACGACGGTCCTCCCGCGCCCTACGGGCCCGGCCCGCACGGCGAACCGTCCGCGTTCGACCTGCCCACTCCGCAGGACGAAACCGTCCCGCACGATGGACTCGGCGCGAACGGCGTCCCCTCCACGCCCGGCGAACCGGCCCTCCCCGGCCAGCCCACCGCGCAAGGAGAGGTCGCCGCGCACGACGGTCCTCCCGCGCCCTACGGGCCCGGCGCACACGACGGACCGCCCGCGTTCGACCAGCTCGCCGCGCAAGGAGAGGGCGTTGCGCGCGACGGACTCGGCACGAATGGCATCCCCTCCGCGCCCGGCGAACCGTTCGTGCCTGGTCAGCCTGCCGCGCAGGGAGAGGGCGCCGCGCACGACGGTGCCTCCGCACCGTACGGGCCCGGCGCACACGGCGAACCGCCCGCGTTCGACCAGCCCACCCCGCAGGACGAAATCGCCCCGCACGATGGACTCGGCGCGAACGGCGTCCCCTCCACGCCCGGCGAACCGGCCCTACCCGGCCAGCCCACCCCGCAGGGCGAAACCACCCCGCGCGACGGTGCCCCCGCGCCCTACGGGCCCGGCCCGCACGGCGAACCGCCCGCGTTCGACCAGCCCGCCCCTCAAGGAGAGGGCGTGACGCGCGACGGACTCGGCACGGGCGGCGTTCCCTCTATGCCCGGCGAACCGGCCCTGCCCGGCCAGCCTGCCGCGCAGGGAGAGGTCACCGCGCACGACGGTGCTCCCGCGTTCGATCAGCTCGCCCCGCAAGGGGAGGGCGTCGCGCACGAGGTGGAAGGTCAGCCTGTCGCGCAGGAGCGTCTTCTCACCGGCGAGTCGCCCGTGCCGGGCAGTGCTCTTCCGGAGGGAGAGGCCGAGCGGCATGGGACCGGCACGCCCGGCGAGCCGTTGGTGAGTGAACCCGCCGCGCAGGGTTACCCCGAAGCGCCCGCCATTCCCTCCGTTCGCGATCTCGCTCCCGATCGGGGTGTTCCCGGCGAGCCGCCGGTGCCGGAGCAGCCCGTCCCGCACGAGGACGTCGTCGCGCCGCAGGAGTCCGGTGCGCGCGATGCGGGGGCGGACGCCGCTTCCCCCACGGAGACCCGGGTGGATCTTCCGCCCATCCCCGGCGACACCGCCGTCCCCGCCGAGCAGGGCGTGCAGGGTGAGGGCGAGGACGCCTCCCAGTGGGAGGAGCTTCAGGAGCAGCACAAGGAGCTGCCCCGCGAGGAGCCCCGCCCCGAGTTCCAGCCCGCCAACGACGTCGAGCGCGCCCTCCTGCACGCCGCCGCCACCAACGACCACGACCTGTTCCTCCAGACGCTGGCCGACGCCGAGGTGCTGGTGCCGGTGCCCGAGGACATGGACTACGCGTTGCGGCCGGGCAAGCCCGGGTTCCCCTGGCAGACCCGCGAGATCGACGGAACCCCCGCCGTCCCGGTCTACACCTCGCCCGAACGCCTCATAGAAGCGGAAGGCGCGGCGACCGGGTCAGTCACGCTGTCGTTCACCAGCGTGCTGCGCTACTGGCCGCACCCGAACTGGATGCTCGCCATCAACTCGGGCGCCCCGGCGGGCGGCACCATCCTCGCCGAGCAGCTGCCCGGACTCGCGGCGTGGGCCGACCAGCGGACCGCGCGGCGGATGGCCGAGAACTTCGAGCCGCAGAACGAGGTCGAGCAGCGGCTGTTCGACGCCGCGCTGCGCCGCGACACCGACGCGTTCTTCAAGGTGCTGCTCGGCGCGCAGGTGCTGGTGCCCGCCGACCCCGACACGCCGTGGGGCATCGCGCCCGACGACCCGGAGTTCCCCTGGCGGCCCGTCCCGGTGCACGGCCGCACGGCGATCCAGGTGTTCACGTCGTTGAAGTGGATGACCGACGCGATCGGGTCGTCGCGGTTCGTGATGCCCGGCTTCCTGGAGGTCGTCACCGCCTGGCCGGACGGCGACTGGACGCTCGTCCTCAACCCCGGCACCCCCGTCGACGCGTCGCTGACCGCCGAGCAGGTCCGCGCGTTGAGCGGCCCGGCGCGCGTCGAGGAGCCCGGGCCGGACGACGAGCCGTCCCCCGTGCGGGCCGCCCCCGAGGCGCAGTCCCCGGCCGCCCCCGACGAGCCGCCGGACGCCGAGGTCGAGGAGCCGCTGTTCGAGCCCGGCAACCGCATCGACCAGGAACTCTACGAAGCGGTCCTGGCCGGGGACTCCGACGCGTTCCTGCGCGTGCTGCTCGCCGCGAACGTGCTGGTGCCGATCCCGCAGGACGCACCCCTGGAGGTCACCCCGATCCAGCGGGAGTTCCGCTGGGAGGCGGCGCTGCGCGGCGACGACGCGGTGCAGGTGTTCACGTCGCTGGTGCGGCTGCGCGAGGTGCTGCCGGAGTCGCGGTTCGTGTACGCCGACTTCCGCGAGCTGATCGGGTCCTGGCCGCACCAGGACTGGGCCATGCTGCTCAATCCGGGCACCCGCATCGGCGCGTCGCTGCGCGGCGACCAGGTGCGGGCACTCAGCGAGTGGGCGGTGCGCGTCGGCCTGGTCCGGCCGCTCTCCGACGTGCCGACGACGCCCGTGCCGGTGCACGAGCCGCAGGCCGCGCCGGAGTCGTTCGCGGCACCCGAACCCGAACCCGACCCGACCCAGACCGTGCAGGACGTCCCCGCCGACGAGTTCGGCGCCCCGGCGACGCAGGAGCCGGTTCACGAGGACGTCGCCCCGCCGGTCGACCCGCAGCGGAACGGCGCCCCGGCCCGTCCCGAACGCCTGCTGCCGCCCGAACCCGAGGGCGAGCCCGTCCCGCAACCGGCGATCATGCAGAAGGTCGTGCCGCACCCGCACGTCTCCTGGTACCTGGAGCAGGGCTACGACCGGATCGGTGGTTTCGTCCACCCGACCTCCGACGTCGCCGACCTCCAGACGCCGCAGCAGCTGTACGAGACGCTGGGCCTGCTGTACGAGGGGTCGCCGTTCTCCCCCGACGACGAGGGCGTGTACGTGATCCGCTGGCCCGCGTACTGTCCGGGGCTGTACCGGATCCCGTTCGGCGGCCGCACCGAGGAGGAGCTCGCGGCCTGGGGCGACGCGGGCTGGGTGCTGGAGACCGAACCGTTCGAGGGCACCGGGTTCGCGCCGGGCAGCGCGGGAACGATCCGCGAGTACAAGGTGGACAGCATCCGGTTGCCCTACGGCGCGGAGATGTATCACCTGGGCGCGGACCGGTCGGAGCGGTTCATCGCCATGTACGACCCGGACCGGCTGGCCTGGCTGCGGCCCGAGGGCGCCGGGAGCGGCGAGGAGCAAGCGGACCGGAGGGCGGACGGGTGATACGGGACGGATACCTCGCGCGCTGGCTGGGCCGGGAGTTCGAGGCGGCCCCCGGCGCCGACGGCGACATCCGGCTCTACGCGTCCGAGCCGACCGACGGGTTCGAGGAGTTGCGGCCGGGCCGTTACCGGCGGGTGGTGCCCTCCTTCGAGGTGGAGGAGCTGCGGTACGTCCGCACGATTGGAACCTGGCGCGGCGAACGCTTCGTAGTCGTCGGCGAGCATGACAGCTGGCTGCGCGTGGAGTACTCCGGCGGCCGTGTTCCCGTCGCCGAACGCCTGGGTCTGGAGCAGATGGAACGCGGCGTCTGGCAGGCGTGGGCGCCCCGCGACGAGGTCGAGGACCTACACGAAGAGTATTCGTGAGGACGCCGGTGATCCCGACGGGATACGGTATGCGGGAGCCTCGGGGTTGATTTGGTCCGTAGATCCGTGTTCGCATGGCTTCGGAAGCCGCCCCTGAGGGAGGGCGAGACTCGGGCGTTCAATGGTGACGCGACGGAGGTGCTGGCGCGGTGCTCCCCCGATCGGCAGGAAAACCGATCATCGTCGGACTCGGCACGGCGGCGGTGCTCGCCGCGGGCGCGCTGCCGGCGTTCGGTGCCGAAGCCGCGACGGTGACGGTGACCACGACGGCATCCACCTCGACGCCGAAAGCGGGCCAAGAGGTGAAGGTGACCGCGACGGTCAAAGCCTCCGAAGGCGTCTTGAAGTCGGTCACGGTGACCGGTGCGGCGAACGAGACCACGCCGCCCGCGCAGGTGACGTTCGCGTGCGGACTGGGCGGCACGACGACCAAAACCGGATGCGCATTCGAGAAGGTCGGCACCAAAGGCGTCAAGGTGACCTACACCCTGACGGTGGCCAAGGCGGAGAAGGCGAAGCAGGACACAGCGGTCCGCTTCAGGGTCACCGCCGTCGCGGCGGAGCCGAACGCGACGGGGAACGACACGGCCTCGATCACCTTCGCCCAGCCCAAGCCTTCGCCGAGTCCCACGACGCCCAAGCCGACGCCGACCAAGACTCCCAAGCCGACCCCGACGCCGACGCCGACGCCGACCAAGTCGACCCCCAAGCCCTCCCCGTCCAAGACCGACAAGGACAAGGGCAAGGGCGGCTCCGGTTCGAACAACGGCGGCGGCGGGAGCTCGAACTCCAACTCGAACTCGAACTCCAACAGCAACAGCAACAGCAACAACACCCCCGCCTACACCCCGCCGTCGCCGAACGCCTCGTTCAGCCCGAACGACACCACCAAGAGCCCCCAGGTCGCGCTGCCCCCGATCGCGCCGAGCCCGACGGTGGCCTCCGCGCCGACCTCGTCCGCGCCGGAGAGCAGGCTGCGCAACAACAAGGCCCCGGTCGCGCAGGACCTGACGTTCACGCGGATGGCCAGCACGCAGGTGGCGTGGCTGGCGGCGCTGCTGGTGGCGTTCTCGCTGCTGCTGACCCAGCTCCGGCTGGGCCGCCGGACCGCGCCGCGCGGTGCGGCGGCGGCCGCCGCGGCCCCGCGCCGTCCCAAGGGCACTCACCGCCGTCCCCGCAAGGGCATGTTCGGCAAGTGACCGGCGCCCGCCGGGCGACGAAGACGCGGGCGGAGACGAAAGGGAGCGCCCACCTCACCCGGTGGGCGCTCCTTCCGCGTCCAGCGGGCACCCCGCCCCGCGGACGCCGTCCACGGAGATCCTTCAAGCACCATCGGGAATGTCCCGAAGTCCCTGCCCCCGACGCCCGCCCGGCGGGCAACGCGCTCGTTCGGTGGTCGAGGCCCCTTCGCGGCGGATCCCAGGACCCGTTTCAAAGCGGGCCTCAGCCGCGCACGCGAGCGCTATCCGGCCTGCGGAGCGGATCGGTGCTCGCCAAGCCCCGGTGAGGTGTGAGCCGCGAAGGCGAGCGCCGTGGATCAGGGCGCCGAAGTGCGGCTCAGGCGTGCACCAGGCCGTGGCAGGCGATCGCCGCCGCGGCGACCACGTTGAGGGAGTCCACGCCGTTGGCCATCGCGGCGGGGCTCATCGGGATGCACACGCGCTGGTCCGCCTCCTCCAGCCAGTGGGAGGAGAGGCCGTCGCCCTCCGAGCCGAGCATCAGCGCCGCCCGGTCGTCGACCTTCGCCTGGTCCAGCGGGACGGCGGACTGGTCCGGCGTCAGCGCCAGCAGCGCGAACCCCGCCTCCCGCAGCGCGCCGAGCCCGCCCCGCCGGTCGGTCATCCGCGCGTACGGGACGGCGAACACCGCCCCCATCGACACCTTGATCGAACGCCGGTACAGCGGGTCGGCGCAGCGCGGTGACAGCACGACCGCCTCGATGCCGAGCGCGGCGGCGCAGCGGAAGATCGAGCCGACGTTGGCGTGGTCGACCAGGTCCTCCAGCACCAGGATGCGCCGCGCGCCCGCGACGGCCCCGGCGACGTCGGGCAGCGGCAGCCGGTGCACCGACGCCAGCGCGCCCCGGTGCACCTGGAAGCCCGCGACCGCCTCCACGGTGGCGTCGTCGGCGACGTAGACCGGCGCGTCGACCGTGTCCAGCAGGTCCGCCAGCGGTTCGACCCAGCGGCGGGCCATCAGGAACGAACGCGGCGCGTGCCCCGTCCGCACGGCCCGCCGGATGACCTTCTCCCCCTCGGCGATGAACAGCCCGTGCTCGGCCTCCAGGCTCTTGCGCAGGTTGACGTCGCGCAGCCGCACGTAGTCGGCCAGGCGCGGGTCGGCGGGGTCGGAGACGGGAACGAGCTGGGCCATGCCTCAATTGTGCGGGCGGCGGTCCGGTGCTCGGTCACGGCAGCCGGATCTCCGCCGACAGCGGGCGGTGGTCGCTGCCGGGCAGGTCGTGGATGCGCACGTCGCGTACGGCGGCCCGGTCGTCGACCAGCACGTGGTCGATGGTCAGCGGGACCAGGTCGCCCCAGGTCCGCACCAGCCCGGCCCCGGCCCGGTCGGCGGCGTCGGCGTAGCCGCGTCCGATGAGGTCGCGCAGGGTGGCGTGGTCGAGGGTGGCGTTGAAGTCCCCGGCCAGGACCCGGAACGGGGCGCCGGTTCCGCCGTCCCTCGCGCCGGGGAGGACGCCCAGGTCGCGCCGCCAGTTCCGGTAGTTGACGCCGGAGATCGGCGGGATCGGGTGGACGGCGGTGATCTCGACGCGGCGTCCCCCGACGGTCAGTTCGGCGCGCGGCATCGCCATCTCGGAACGCGGGGAGGGCAGTTCGCGCAGTGGGTGGCGGGAGTACAGGCCGCTTCCGGTCGGGCCGCCGCGGGGGTCGATGACCTTGTGCGGCAGCAGGGCGGTGAGCCCGGCGCGTTCGTAGCGCCCCACGGACTCGGGGGTGAGTTCCTGGAGGCTGAGCACGTCGGCCCCGGTGCGCCGGACGAGGTCGACGAGCCGTTCGGCGTCGCCCTCGCCGAAGAACACGTTGGCGGTCAGGACCTTCAGCGCCGGTCCGCGCGCCCCGGGTTGCGCGCCGCCCCAGGCGCGGGGCAGCACGGCGACGGCCAGGCTCGCGGCGACGATCCCGGCGGCGACGGCGGCCCGCCGGCGGCG
>NZ_BCQR01000146.1 GCF_001552175.1 Actinomadura kijaniata NBRC 14229 | reverse complement strand
ACGGCGGCCAGCACCGCCTCCCTCGTCAGGGCGTGCCGCCAGCGCAGCGCGTCCCCGGCCGGCACCAGCAGCCGGGGCCGTCCGGCGCGCAGCGCCGCCAGCACCGTCGCCTCGTCCAGCCCGGTGACCGGGCCGAGCACCGCCGGGTCGGGCTCGCCCCCGACGACCGCCGCGGCCTCCACGACCCGCCGGTGACCGGGATCCAGCGCCGCCAGCCGCGCGTCCACCAGGCCCGCCAGCGTCGGCGGGACCGGAGCGGGCGCGCTCCCCTCCAACGCGCCCGCCACCAGCTCCTCGACCAGGAACGGCAGGCCGTCGGACTTGTCCAGCACCAGCCGCCGCACCGGCTCGGGCAGGCCGGCGGTCCCGGCGCGGCGCCGCGCCAGCTCGACGATCCCGGCCGGGTCCAGCCGCCGCAGCCGCACCGCGGTCGTCTCGGGGCGGTCGAGGACGCGGCTGCCCCGGCACGGCTGGTGCTCCTCGTCGCGCGCCGACCCGGCGACCAGGACGGGCAGCTCGCGCACCGCCCCGGCCAGGTACTCCAGGACCGCCAGGGTGTCGGCGTCGGCCCAGTGCAGGTCCTCCAGCACCAGCAGGCAGCCGCGTCCGCCGTTCAGCAGCGACAGCAGCCGCGCCAGCCCCTCGCCGAGCACCACCACCGGGTCCACCAGCGGCGGGGGCGGTTCCCCCTCCCCCGCCCAGCACGGCAGCAGCCGTCCCAGCGCCGCGCGGTAGGGGCGCAGCTCCGCCGAGGCGTTCGGGGGTTCGTCGCGCAGCTGGCCGAACAGCGCCTCCGCCAGCGGCCGGTACGCGCCGCCGCCCTGCACCGCGCGCCCCGTCAGCACGAGCATCCCGGCCGCCCGCGCGCGGGCGGCGGTCCCGGCCAGCAGCAGGCTCTTGCCGATCCCGGCCTCGCCCAGCACCACCAGCATCCCGCCGCGTCCCCCGGCCGCTCTCGCGACCAGGTCGCCCACCAGTGCCGACTCGGCCTCGCGCCCCACCATGGCGGGGCTCTCCCCCAACGTCATGGCTCCGAGTATCCGCAGGTCCCCGCCCCGCGGCATCCGGAGTTCCACTGACCTACCGGGTTGCCTACCCAGTCCCGCCCTAAGTCGGTGACGCTCACCGATCCGCGCCCCCGGCCCGCCGCGCGACGCTCCTGGAGTCGGCACGACAGCCAAGGAGCAGAACATGCGAACCAGGTCCGCGCCGTGCAACGACTCCGGCGACCAGCCGTTCCGGCCGTCATGCGTGCCGGCTACCTGAGGAAGGACGATATGAGCAACCACATGGGATTCCGCCACCTGGCGCTGGCGGCGGCCGCCACCGCGACGTTGGGCGTCGCCGCGGCCGGGACGTGCGCCGCGGCCGCGGCGAGCACCGCCACCACCTCCGCCGTCGCGGCGAAGGCGGGGCCGGGGCCGTTCTACTGGATGATCAACCTGAAGTCCGGCAAGGCGGCCATGCCCTACGAGCACTCCAAGGAGCGGCGGGCGCCGATCATCCAGTCGATCAAGGACGGCTACGGGGCGCAGCACTGGAAGATCCTCGGATCGGGCACCCAGCGGAAGCTGGAGAACCGGCACTCCAAGTACTGCATGCGGGCCGCCTCCACCACCAGCAAGGTCGTGGAGCAGGACCACTGCGAGTTCTCCGGCGCCCTATGGGTCGTCTCCGACTACGACGCGATGTGGGCGGGCAAGCCCGTCTACTGGAAGAACTCCTACACCGGTGAGTGCCTGGAGGGGTACGGGGCCGTTCTCAGGACCGCGTCCTGCACGTACACCAGCAACCAGTACTTCCGGTTGGAGCACGTCCCGGGCACCTGACCGCCCGGGGCCGTGGGGGGACGGTGCGGGTGGGGCCGACCGAGACCCCGCTCCACCCGCGCCGGCGGAACGCTCAGCGCCGGATCGTCTCCAGGAAGTCGCCGATCCGGCCGATGGCCTCCTCCAGCTCGTCGGCGTGCTGGAGGGTGACGACGCGGAAGTGGTCGGTGCTCGGCCAGTTGAAGCCGGTCCCCTGCACCACCAGGATCTTCTGCTGCTCCAGCAGGTCGAACGCGAACCGCACGTCGTCGGCGATCGGGTACATCTCCGGGTCGAGGCGCGGGAACACGTACAGCGCGCCCTTGGGCCGCACGCAGCTCACGCCCGGCAGGTCGTTCAGCAGCTTGGCGGCCCGGTCGCGCTGCTCGCCGAGGCGGCCGGTGGGCAGCACCAGGTCCTCGATGCTCTGGTGGCCGCCGAGCGCGGCCTGGATGGCGTACTGGGCGGGCACGTTCGGGCACAGCCGCATGTTCGCCAGGATGTCCAGGCCCTCGATGTAGGACTCGGCGTGCTCCTTGGGCCCCGACAGCACGACCCAGCCGGAGCGGAAGCCCGCGACCCGGTAGTTCTTGGACAGGCCGCCGAACGTCAGGCACAGCACGTCCGGCGCGAGCGAGGCGATCGGGACGTGCGCGGCGCCGTCGTACAGGATCTTGTCGTAGATCTCGTCGGAGAAGATCAGCAGGTTGCGGCGGCGCGCGAGCTCGGCGATCCGCGCCAGGACCTCCCGGGAGTAGACCGCGCCGGTCGGGTTGTTCGGGTTGATGATCACAATCGCCCGGGTACGGTCGGTGATCTTCGCCTCGATGTCGTCGAGATCGGGCTGCCAGTCGGCGGCCTCGTCGCAGCGGTAGTGGACCGGGGTGCCGCCGCTCAGCGACACCGCCGCGGTCCACAGCGGGTAGTCGGGCGCGGGGATGAGCACCTGGTCGCCGTCGTTGAGCAGCGCCTGGAGCGTCATCACGATCAGTTCGGAGACGCCGTTGCCCAGGTAGACGTCCTCGACGTCCACCCCGGCGATCCCGAGCTGCTCGCAGCGCTGCACGACGGCGCGGCGGGCGGGCAGGATGCCCTTGGAGTCGCTGTAGCCGTGCGCCTCCGGCAGGCCGCGGATCATGTCCTGGATCAGCTCGGGCGGCGCCTCGAAGCCGAACGGGGCCGGGTTGCCGATGTGCAGCTTGAGGATGCGGTGGCCTTCGGCCTCCAGCTGCTTGGCCCGCTTGAGCACCGGCCCGCGGATGTCGTAACAGACGTTGCTGAGCTTCCCCGACTGGTTCACCTGCATGAACCAACCCTATTCACGCATGTGGCAGGTGCGCTCGGGTGGTACGGACCAGTGCCCGCCCAGCCCCGTCCGGCTTCTTCGGGTTCGTCCCGGTCCGGGGTCAGGGACAGGCCGACCGGAGTTCGGCGAGCGGGCCGAGCCGGTCGGCGCGACGGCCCTCACCGAGGGGCCAGTAGACGTGGTCGACGTTCAGTTTCGCCAGCCGTTCCAGGTCGGCGGCGACCTGGCGCACCGAACCGGTCAGCGGCAGCCGGTCCGCGCCGAGGTCCCGGTCGGTGACGGGGCCGTTGGCCTGCGCGACGACCGGCAGCGCCGACGGGTCGCGCCCCGCCTCGGCCGCGGCGTACCGCAGCCCGCCGACCGCGCCCTCCAGGTCGTCCCACCGGTACACGGCCAGGGTGAGCCCGGCGCCGAGCCGCGCCGCGCGCCCGATCGCCTTCTCGGTGGTCGCGCCCACCACGAGCGGAGGGCCGCCGCGCCGGACCGGTTTCGGGCCGATCTGCGACTCGCCGATGGTGTGGAGGCGGCCCCGGAACGACACCGGGTCGGGACCCCACACGGCGCGCATCGCGGCGACGTGCTCCTCGAAGCCCGCGCCCCGGCGGCTCATCGGCACGCCCGCCGCCTCGAACTCCTGCGGCATCCAGCCCTGCCCGAGGCCGACCAGCAGCCGCCCGCCGGACAGCCGGTCGACGGTGGCGATCCGGCGGGCCAGCACGACCGGTGGGTGGAACAGCGCGGCGACCACGGACGTGCCGAGGACGATCCGGGCGGTGCGGGCCGCCACGTAGGCGAGGGTCTCCAGCGGGTCGTACACGACCGCCCACTCGGCGGGCGCGGGCGCGGGCGGCGTGAGCCCGCCGTAGGAGATGTCGGCGGGCGGGCGGAGCAGGCGTTCCTGGACCCAGACCGACCCGAGGCCGACGCGTTCGGCCTGCTCGGCGGTGGCGGCGATGACCTCGGGGGAGGCGGCCGGGCCGGTGGTGGGCAGCAGCACACCCAGTTCCATGTGCTCTCCTTTCGCGGGGGACGAGGGGGTCCGAGAGGCGTTGACCCCTGACGCGGCACGACCGGCGCGTGCCGCGCGCGGCCGCCGCGCGGTCAATGCTCGTCCCGGCGGGCGGGAAACGCGGCGACATGATCGTCAAATTACTGCAAAAATTCACTGAGTCACGATGCCTGTCAGAAAATTACCGGCGGAATTTCGGCACCGCGTGCCGCCGGACCCCCTTGATTGGACTTCGCGTCCAATTGTGATGCGCGCAACATACATGCAGGCTTGCTTGCTTGTAACTGACGCTCTTACCGTCGAGGTGTGTCAGTAAGCACTCGCCGACGGCGTCCGAGCGGAAGCGGCACGCGCCGCACCCAGGAGGAACGCCGGTCGCGCACGCAGGCCCGGCTGCTGGAGGCCACCATGGAGTGCCTGGTGGACCTCGGCTGGTCCGGGACCTCCACCACCGAGGTCGCCCGGCGCGCGGGCGTGTCGCGGGGCGCGCAGCAGCACCACTACCCCACCAAGATGGAGCTGGTCGCCGCCGCGCTGGAGCACCTGCTGGAGGCGCAGCGGCTGGCGTTCGAGTCGGCGTTCGCGGCGCTGCCGCCCGAACGGCGCAACGTCGAGGGCGCGCTGGACCTGCTGTGGGAGATCTTCCGCGGCCGCCCCGCCAAGGCGCTGCTGGAGCTGGCGGTCGCGGCGCGCACCGACGACGAGCTGCGCCCGCTCTGCCGCGACCTGAACGAGCGCATCCTCCAGGTCATCCTGGAGACGTTCGAGAAGCTGTTCCCCGCCTCGAACCTGCCCGAGGACGCCGTCCCGACGACGCTGCGCGGGCTGTTCGCGATGTTCGTCGGGCTGTCGGTGCAGAACGCGCTCGACGATGACGACGCGGGCCACCAGGCCGCCGTGCTGGCACAGGTCAAGAGCATCGCCCGGCTGATCGTCCCCGGCGACCGGGGCGACGCCGGCCCCGCGGCGACGGGGTGACCCACCTCCGCCGAACCCTTCACCCCCGAGGGAGCGCAACCATGGCCCAAGCACCGACCGAACTCGCCGAGGAAGTGCGCGCGCAGGTCAAGGACAAGAAGTCCTACCTGGGCGTCATCGACCGCCTGAACAAGGCGTCGGTCGAGAAGCACTGGGAGGCCTACGCCGACGTCCCCTGGGACGACCCGGAGTTCCAGGTCGACAGGAACGACCCGCGCTGGGTGCTGCCGCCGTTCGACCGGCTCGGCCAGACCGAGTGGTACCGGTCGCAGCCGCCGGAGATCCAGGCGCAGATCGGGCTGTGGCGGGTCGCGACCGCGATGAAGATCGGCCTGCAGTTCGAGAACCTGCTCAAGCGCGGGCTGCTCAACTACGCCTACTGGCTGCCCAACGGGCGGCCGGAGTTCCGGTACGTCTACCACGAGACGACCGAGGAATGTCACCACGGGATGATGTTCCAGGAGTTCGTGAACCGCACGAAGCTGCCGATCCGGGGCATGCCGCGGTCGCTGACGCTGGTGGCGCAGCTCGCGCCGTGGATCCCGCTGATCAGCACCGAGATGTTCTTCGTGTTCGTGCTGGGCGGCGAGGACCCGATCGACTACGTGCAGCGCAAGTCCCTCAAGGGCGGGCACATCAAGCACCCCCTGGAGGAGACCATCATGCGGATCCACATCGCGGAGGAGGCCCGGCACATCTCGTTCGCCCGGCACTACCTCAAGCACCGGGTGCCGAGGATGAACCGGACCCGGCGGCGGCTGCTGGGCGCGCTGACCCCGGTCGTGCTGGGCGTGATGGCGCGGATCATGCTGGCCCCGCCCGGCCCGATGGTGCGGCACTTCGGCATCCCCGACGAGGTCGTGCGCGCGGCCTACAAGGACAACCCCGAGGCCAAGCAGGAGATCTGCAACTCGGTCGGCAAGATCCGCGAGCTGATGGACGAGCTGGGGGTCATCACGCCGGTCAACAAGCGGATCTGGAAGGCGTTCGGCATCTGGGAGGACCCGAAAAAGTCCCGCCGCGCCGTGAAGGCCGCGTGAGCGGCGTGACCGGCACCGAACGGGACGGCGCGGGGCAGCGGTCCCGGCCCGCCGTGGTGACGCCCGCGGCCGGGCCGGGCGGCCCCTACAAGGTCGTGATCGTCGGGACCGGGTTCTCCGGGCTGGGCATGGCGATCGCGCTGAAGCGGAACGGGATCCACGACTTCGTCGTCCTGGAGAAGGCCGACGAGGTCGGCGGCACCTGGCGGGAGAACACCTACCCGGGCTGCGCCTGCGACATCATGTCGCTGCTGTACTCCTACTCGTTCGAGCCCAAGAGCGACTGGTCGAGGATGTTCCCCGAGCAGCGCGAGCTGCTGGCCTACATCAAGGACATCGTCGCCAAGTACGACCTGGAGCAGCACATCCGGTTCCGGACCGAGGTGACGGGGGCCGAGTACGAGGACGCCACCGACACCTGGCGGGTCACCGTGGACGGGGCGGGCGCGGCCGACGGCGAGGTCGTGCGGGGCCGGACGCTGGTCGCGGGCATGGGCCCGCTGCACCACCCCAGCGTCCCGGACCTGCCGGGGCTGGAGGGCTTCCGGGGGACGACGTTCCACTCCGCGCGGTGGGACCACGACTACGACCTGACCGGCAAGCGCGTCGCCGTCGTCGGGACGGGCGCGTCGGCGATCCAGTTCGTCCCGAGGATCGCCGGGAAGGTCGGGCGGCTGACGGTGTTCCAGCGGACGCCGCCGTGGATCCTGCCCAAGCCGGACCGGCCGATCAGCGGGGTCGAGCGGGCGCTGTTCCGGCGCGTTCCGGGCGTGCAGCGCGCCTACCGCAACGGCGTCTACCTGGTCCAGGAGAGCTTCGTCCTCGGCTTCAAGAACCCGAGGCTGCTCAAGGCCGCCAGCTCGCTGGCCAGGCTGCACCTGGCGCGGCAGGTGCCGGACCCCGAACTGCGCCGCAGGCTCACCCCGGACTACACGATGGGCTGCAAGCGGACGCTGGTGTCCAGCGACTACTATCCGGCACTGACGCGGCCGAACGTCGAGCTGACCACCACCGGGATCGCCGAGGTCCGCGAGCACTCGATCGTCGCGGGGGACGGCACCGAGCACGAGGTCGACGCGATCATCTTCGGGACCGGGTTCCACGTGACCGACGCGTTCGAGGACGCGCACATCGTGGGCCGCCACGGGCTGCGCATCCAGGACGCCTGGAAGGACGGCATGCGGGCGCACATGGGCGTCACGGTGGCGGGCTTCCCGAACCTGTTCCTGCTGATCGGCCCGAACTCCGGGCTGGGCCACAACTCGATGATCTTCATGATCGAGGCGCAGATCCGCTACGTCCTGCAGTGCCTCGAACTGCTGGACGCCCGCGGCGGGAGCCGGATCGCGGTGCGCGACGACGTCGAGGACCGGTTCAACCGGTGGGTGCGGAGGAAGTCCGAAGGCGCCGTGTGGGTGGCCGGCGGATGCAAGAGCTGGTATCTGGACGCCGACGGCGTCAACCGCGCCGCCTGGCCGGCCTCCACGGTGAACTACTGGCTGCGCACGCGCCGGATCGACCCGTCCGACTTCGAGATCGGCCGGGTCGCGACCGCCGGACGGTGATCCGGTAGACTCGCCGCAATTCAACAGTACATCCAATACCGCCCGGCGGGCCCGGGACCACTCCCCCTCGGCCCCGGCCCGCGGGCCGGGGCCCCCGCGAGGCCGCCGCGGCCACTCCCCCCTTGTCCGCGGCGGCCCGCGCGGGGCGTCCCCCCGGCCGCCACGGCCACCACCCACCCAGCACAGCGAGCCCAGCACAGCGAGCGGAGCCCCGATGAGCATTGCGATCGTGACCGGAGGCGCGTCCGGCATCGGCCGCGCTGTCGCCACCTGCCTGGTGGCGCGCGGCGACACGGTGGTCGTCACCGACATCAACGAGGAGGGCGCCGGGAAGGTCGCCGACCGGCTCAACTCCCTGGGCCGGGGCAAGGCGGCCGCCGCCCGGCTGGACGTCACCGACGCCGCCGCGGTCGAGGAGCTGTACCGGGGCGTCCGGGCCGAGCACGGCGCGCTCGACCTGGTGTTCAACAACGCCGGGATCTCGATCGGCGGCGCGGCCGAGGAGCTCACCCTCGACCACTGGGACCGCGCCATCGACATCAACCTCAAGGGCGTGGTGCACGGCGTGCACGCCGCCTACCCGATCATGCTGGAGCAGCGGTCCGGGCACATCGTCAACACCGCCTCGCTGGCCGGCCTGGTGCCGATGCCGCTCGGCATCCCCTACACCGCCACCAAGCACGCGGTGGTGGGCCTGTCGCTGGGCCTGCGCGCCGAGGCCGCCGGGCGCGGCGTGAAGGTCAGCGTGGTGTGCCCGAGCTTCGTGGACACCCCGCTGCTCACCAACGTCAACCCGGACCTGCCGCCGACCTCGATGAGCGGCGACGCCAAGGACGACATCCAGAAGGCCGCGCCGCGCCTGTACACGGCCGAGAAGCTGGCCCGCGACATCATGCGGGGCGTGGCGCGCAACCAGGCGCTCATCGTCGCCCCCGCGCACGGCCGCGCGGCCTGGCGGGGCATGCGCCTCAACCCGGGCGCCGCGGTGAAGGTGGCCTCGCTGGCGGTGGCGCGCCTGCGTTCGGGCGGGTGAGCCGGGGCCGCGCGGCCTGACGGGCCGGGAGGGCGGCGGTCAGCGGGCCGTCGCCCCGGCCGGGGCCGCCGCGTGGTCGAACTCCAGCAACAGCAGCGCCGCGTCGTCCTGGCGGCGTCCCTTGCCGTGCGCGACCAGGTCGTTCTTCAGCCGGTCCAGGAACCGGCCGCGGCCCTGGCGGGCGATCCGGGCGGCGCGTTCGGCCAGCGGGTAGAAGGCGCCGTCGGCGTCGCGCGCCTCGGTGACCCCGTCGGTGTAGAGCAGCAGCCGGTCGCCCGCGCCCAGGGTGACCGCGCCCGCCGAGCACGGGTCGCGGGCGTCGCGCTCCTCGGCCACGGGCAGCCGCAGCAGGCCCAGCGGCGGGGACGAGGGCAGGTCGTCGACGAACGCGACCCGCCCGCCCGACAGCACCAGCGGCGGCGGGTGCCCGCAGCACACCAGCCGGACCGTGGCGGAGTCGGCGGGGATCTCGGCGATCAGGGCGGTGACGAACCCCTGGTCGGGGTCGCGGACGGCGAGGAAGTCGTCCAGCCGCCCGGCCAGGCCCGGCAGGCCCGGTTCGCGGCGGGCCAGCTCGCGGAAGGCGCCCAGCACGTCGATGGCCTTCTCCACCGCGGTCAGGCCCTTGCCCATCACGTCCCCGATGATCACGCGGGTGCCGAACGGGGTGTCCAGCACGTCGTACAGGTCGCCGCCGACCTGGACCGGCCCGGCGGCGGCCAGGTAGCGCACCTGCGCCCGGACGCGCCCCACGCGCGGCGGGACGGGCCGCAGCACGGCGCGCTGCATGGTCTCGGCGATCACGCGCAGGTCGGCGGCGGCGTCGGCCGCGGCGTCGGCGGCGCGCGCCCGGCGGTGGGCGGCCAAGGCGACCACGCCGGTCGTGCACACGATGCCCAGCGGGACGGTCACCACGAGGTGCGGCAGGTCGTCCCAGTGGCGCGGGAGCAGCGGCAGCACGAAGAGCAGGTCCACGGCCCCGACCAGCAGGACGTGGCGGTCGCGGACGGGCCACAGCGCGCCGAGCGCGGGCACGGCGACCAGCAGGGCGAGGACGGTGCGGGACGCGGGCAGCGCGAGGTCCACGGCCGTGACGGCGGTGAGCGCGCAGCCCGCCGCGGCCAGCACCGCCGGCAGGTTCCCGCAGGTCCGCGATGGATCGTGGTGCGATGGACCGTGGTGCGATCGGATCATGACGATCGCCGTCCTCATATCGCTGTGGGCCCGACTTGAACGACGGTGGCCGATTGTAGTCGGGCGCACACCTGCCGAAGCCGGGTTGCGGGAAACCGGTCCGGACGGGCCGCGGGAGGCGGGCCCGCCCCGGATTCCGGTCATCTCACGAGGGTGTTTCCTCTCGGCTGTTTTCACGAAGCCCGTTCTCAGGACGGCCAGGGGGCGCCGTCGCGCAGCTCGTCGTACCCGACGAACGTGAACATCCGCACGCCCGGCTCCAGCGGGAGGGGCGTCCCGGTGAAGCGGTGGACGCCGACCCCGTAGACGCCCGCCTCGGGCGGGGACAGCCAGCACGCCTGGAAGCCGTGCTCGCCGAACCAGCGGCAGATGTCGGGGGTGGGGTCGGGCGGGACCCGGTTGCGGGTCCACACCACGTGCGCGCCGGGGGCGCACAGGCGTGGCAGCAGCGACACGGTCCGCCGGATGTCGGCGTCGGTGATGTTGCCGAACACCCCGCACACCAGCACCAGGTCCGCCGGAACGGCCCCGAGGTAGGCGTCGGTGACCGAGGCGTCGGCGGCGACCGCCGTGATGCCGGGGAGGCCGAGGCTCAGGGCGGCCTCCCGCGCCGCCCGCACGTTCTCGGGGTCCAGCTCCACGAGCCGGGCCCGGACGTCGGCGGCGCGGGGGTGCCCGGCCGCCGCGCCGATCAGGTCACGGCCCTGGCCCGCGCATAACGACACGGTCCGGACCGGTCCGGCGGGCGCGGCGTCGAGGATCTCGGCGATGCGCCGGCGGACGAGGGTGAGGCGCCGTGACAGGGGCGAGTGGGGGTCGTCGTACTCCTTGTGCCAGGCGGCCCAGTCGCGCTGGGTCTGTTGTCGCTCCATGCGACGAAGGTAGAACGCTCAGTGAGCGAATTTTCGCGGCATATGAAATTCTGACCGTTCCCGGCCTTCACTCCCCGTGTTCACCGGAGGCGTGTTCTCCCTTGCCCGACAGGGCCTCCTGCGAGGTCTGCCGAGGATAGTGCAGGTCGAAAGCGGGCCTTTCGGATCGGATCCGGGGGATGGACTTGAAGTTGTGCCGGGGTGGCGGACAGGACGTCGCCCACTCAAGGGAGTTTCCGTAACCCCAGGGGTCGTCGGCCTCGATGCGCGGCGCGCTCCGCGTGGTCTTGTAGACGTTGTAGAGGAAGAACAGCGTCGAGATGCCCAGCAGGAACGCCCCGGCGCTGGAGATCCGGTTGAGGGTGACGAACTCGTCGGGGTAGTCGGCGTACCGGCGCGGCATGCCCTGGGCGCCCAGCCAGTGCTGGATCAGGAACGTGGTGTGGAAGCCGACGAACAGCGTCCAGAAGTGGACCTTTCCCCAGCGTTCGTCGAGCATCCTTCCGGTCATCTTCGGCCACCAGAAATACAGCCCGGCGAACATCGCGAATACGACCGTTCCGAAAACCACGTAGTGGAAGTGGCCGACGACGAAGTAGGAGTCGTGCAACTGGAAGTCCATCGGCGGCGACGCCAGGATGATCCCGGTCAGCCCGCCGAACAGGAACGTCACCAGGAACCCCACCGACCACAGCATGGGCGTCTCCATGCTGACCTGGCCGCGCCACATCGTGCCGACCCAGTTGAAGAACTTCACCCCCGTCGGCACCGCGATCAGGAACGTCATGAACGAGAAGAACGGCAGCAGGACCCGCCCGGTGGTGAACATGTGGTGCGCCCACACCGCCATCGACAGCCCCGTGATGGCGACGGTCGCGGCGACCATGCTCAGGTAGCCGAACAGCGGTTTGCGGCTGAACACCGGGATGACCTCGGTGATGATCCCGAAGAACGGCAGCGCGATGATGTAGACCTCGGGATGCCCGAAGAACCAGAACAGGTGCTGCCAGGTCATCGCGCCGCCCACCGACGGGTCGAACACGTGCGAGCCGAACTTGCGGTCCGACATCAGCACCAGCAGCGCCGCCGCCAGGATCGGGAACGCCATCAGCACCAGCACGCTGGTCAGGAACACGTTCCAGGTGAAGATCGGCATCCGGAACATGGTCATGCCGGGCGCGCGCATCCCCACGATGGTGGTGACGAAGTTGACCGCGCCGAGGATGGTGCCGAAGCCCGACAGCGCCAGCCCCATGATCCACAGGTCGGCGCCGACGCCGGGCGTGCGGATCTCGTTGTTGAGCGGCGCGTAGGCGGTCCAGCCGAAGCTGGCCGCGCCGCCCGGCGACACGAACGAGAAGAACACGATCAGCCCGCCGAACAGGAACAGCCAGTAGCTGAACATGTTGAGCCGGGGGAAGGCCACGTCCGGCGACCCGATCTGCAACGGCATGATCACGTTGGCGAAGCCGACGAACAGCGGGGTCGCGAACAGCAGCAGCATCACCGTCCCGTGGATGGTGAACATCTGGTTGTACTGCTCGTTGCTGGTGAACTGCAGCCCCGGTTCCGCCAGCTCGGCGCGGATGACCATGGCCATCAGCCCGGCCAGCAGGAAGAAGACGAACGAGGTCGTCAGGTACAGGTAACCGATCACCTTGTGGTCGGTGGTGGTGATCCAGGACACCAGGATCGCGCCGCGCGACCGCCGTACCGGCGGCGCCTCCTGCGGTTTCCGGCCGAGCAGGACCATGCCGTGCTCCCTGGGAACAGGGTCTCCCCGTGGACGGGCTCTCCCTCAACTATTCGCCCCCGTCCCACGGGGCGCAAGACCGCCTGCCGGACATGGCCGCCCGGCCCGGCGGACGGCGGGGAACGTAGGCTGACAGGCGTGGAACGGATCCTGGTGAGCTCCTGCCTTCTCGGCCGTCCCGTGCGTTACGACGGGCGGGGCAAGCCGGTGCGCGACGATCTGTTCGAGCGGTGGCGCGCCGAGGGGCGGCTGGTGCCGTTCTGCCCGGAGGTGGCGGGGGGACTGCCGGTGCCGCGGCCGCCCGCCGAGATCGTGGGCGGTGACGGCGCGGACGTCCTGGACGGCGCGGCGCGGGTGGTGGCCGACACCGGCGAGGACGTGACCGAGGCGTTCGTGGCGGGGGCGCGGCTGGCGCTGGAGACCGCGCGGCGCGCGGGGGCGCGGGTGGCGCTCCTGAAGGAGTCGAGCCCCTCCTGCGGAAGCCGGATGATCTACGACGGCACGTTCACCGGGACCAGGGTCGCCGGGGACGGGGTGACGGCCGCGCTGCTGGAACGCGAGGGCATCCGCGTGTTCGGCGAGGAGGGCCTCGCCGACCTGGCCGCCCTGCTGGACTGAGCGTTCCGGGCGTCAGCTCCGGAGGGCCTGGCGCGGGGGGCGGCCGAAGCGGCGGCGGTACTCGGCGGCGAAGCGCCCGTGGTGGGTGAAGCCCCACCGGGCGGCGATCGCGGCGACGGTCACGCCCGTGGTGGGATCGGCGGCCAGGAGGTCGGCGTGGGCGCGCCGCAGGCGGACCTCGTGCAGATGGGCGACGGGCGTGGTGTCCAGGTGCCGCCGGAAGGCGGCCTGGAGGCTGCGGGGGCTGGTCCCGGCGGCCGCGGCGATCTCGGTGAGGCCGATGCCGCGGTGGGCGTTGTCCTCGATGAACGCGGCCGCGCGGCGGACGGCGGCGGCCCCGGTCCGGCCGTCCGGCGCGCCGGACGGCTCGATGATCGGGAAGGTCTCGACCAGCGCCGTGGTGAGCAGGCGGAAGGCCTCGGCGCGCAGCAGCGGGCTGGCCGCGAGTTCGGGCTCGGCGAGGAGGCCGCGGGTGACGTGCCGGACCGCCGACCGCCAGTACCGGGCCCGGGCCCGCGACACCGGCCGGGAGAGCCGGAAGGCGACGTCGCCGCCGGTGGTCTCCCGCGCCAGCCGGGCGACCGCCGCGGCGTCGAGGCGCACCATCCCCAGCTCGACACCGCTCCACCACAGCTCGTGCCGGCCCTCGGCCGGGACGAGGAACGCGTCGCCCGGCGCGGCGCGCACCTCGTCGCGCCGCGCGGCCATGGAGACCCGCCCGTCGAGCACGTGCGCCACGAGCAGCGCCCCGTAGGGCTCGGCCGAGGTGCGCATCTCCATCGAGTGGGAGACGAACTCGACGCCGTACCGCCCCTCCCCGGTGGCGCGGGCCCGGAGGCGGAACCGTTCCCGGTCGCCCGACACCACCGGCGTGTGGTCGGAGTACACCGAGCACAGGTACGCGTGGGCCTCGGCGAGGTCGGTGGTGGCGAACTCCACCCGTCGCACCACGCTGTCGGACCGGTCGGCCATGGGCACCTCGGATTCGGGGGTCCGCGGGTCGGCTCCCAAGGTGACGTACCCGCTCGGGACGCCGGGATTATCCACCGCGCGCAGGAATCGTCCGCTGGACGAAGCCCCGCTTGCCGCCGTTCCGGCGCGCGCCTTGACTGTGGGGACGGTCTCCTGGCGCGCCCCCGTCGCCAGGAGCCCTCCGACGGGCGGAGGGCATGGGGGGACCCGGCACCGGGACTGCCCTCCGCCTGCCGGACCTTCCCTCCGGCGGCCCGTCAGCGGGCGCGGGCCGTGGTGACGCGGTCGGCGAACTCGGTGTAGCGGTCGCGTTCGGCGGCGGCGGGCCGCAGGACGAGGCGTTCGGCGACCTCGGCGACGGCCGCGCGCAGGGCCCGGTCGGCCCGTCTCGCGCGGCGGCGGCCGCCCAGCCGGGCGAACCCCCGCGACAGCAGCGCCAGCAGCACCCCCGCGAGCGCGCCGCCGAGCAGCAGCAGCGTCGGCCAGGGCACCGCGCCGACCTCGGGCGTGGGGACGTCGGGCAGCCGCAGGTAGCCCACCACCGCCAGCGCCAGCAGCCACAGCCCGCCCACCACCAGGGCGACCAGGAAGATCTTCTGGAGGAGTCCGGCCAGCGTCCACCAGCGGGGCGGGCGGGAGGCGTCCAGGGAGGTGGTGGAGACCGCCCGGTCCAGGGCGTCGGTGAGCTCGTCCTCGTGGACGCGCGCGGCCTCCCGGACCGAGCGGGCCCACGGCTCGGGCACCCCGGCCGCCGCCCCGGCGCCCGCCTCGCGCAACGCGATCTCGACGCGGGAGCGCTGGACGGACGAGACGGCCGGCAGCGAGGTGCGGCCGCCGTCGTCCAGCCGCAGCCGGCGCAGCGGGTCGGGCCGCATCCTGCGCGCCCACCGGGTCACGGGCCAGCCGGTGGCGGCCACGGAACGGTGCCGGTGGGCGCGGGCCACGGCCGCGACGACGGTGGGCACCCCGGCGGCCTCGGCCAGCGCCCTGGTGAGCGGCGCGGTGAGGGCGGTGTCGCCCCGCGCCGGGCCGTCGCCGGGGTGCGGGCCGAGGGCGGCGGCCAGGTCGTCGGCGGCGGTGGCGACGTCGGCGGCCAGCCGCGCGGCCCACGCCTGCCGCCGGGAGACGCGTTCGGCCAGCAGGCTCCGCAGTTCCGGCAGGCCCCGTCCGGTGCGCGCCGACACCGCCAGCACCGGGACGCCCGCCAGCCCGTCGTCGGCGAGCAGCCCGCGCAGGTCGTCCAGGCAGCGGCGGACGGCGCGGTCCGGCAGCCGGTCGACCTGGTTGAGGACCACGACCGTCACGTCGCGGTGCCGGGCGAGGGGGCGCAGGTAGCGTTCGTGGACGGCGGCGTCGGCGTACTTCTGCGGGTCGAGCACCCACACCAGCAGGTCGACGACCCCGACCAGGCGGTCCACCTCCAGCCGGTGCGCGACCTCGATCGAGTCGTGGTCGGGCAGGTCCAGCAGCACCAGCCCGGACAGCGCCGGGTCGCCGCCCTCGACGGTGTGGCGGCGCGGCACCTCCAGCCAGTCCAGCAGCGGGCCCGAGCCGTCGGGGTCCCAGCGCGCGGCCTGGGCCGCCGCGGTCGTCGGGCGGGTCACGCCGACGGCGGCCAGGTCGATGCCGGCGAGCGCGTTGAGCAGCGACGACTTGCCGCTGCCGGTCGCTCCGGCCAGCGCGGCGACGGTGTGGTCGACCGACAGCGCGGCCCGGGCCCCGGCCCGTCCGACCACGGCCCGCGCCCGTTCCACGACGCCGCCGTCGAGGCGCCCCTCGGCCAGGTCGGCGGCCTCGCCGAGGGCGGCGAGGCGTTCGTCGAGCGTCGGGGCGGGCTTGCGCAGCAGGGTCCTCACCGTGATTTCCCCTCGGGCAGGTCGCGGCGGCGTTCGTGGACGGCGGCGGCCGCCGCGCGCAGCTCGTCCGGGCCGGGGCCGGTCAGGCCGTCCAGCAGGGCGGTGAAGCGCTCCTGTTCCCCGTCCATCAGCTCGCGGACGCGCCGCCGCAGGTCGTCGCGGGCGTTCTCGGTGAGCTTGCGGACGGCCTGGTCGCCGAAGACCGCCTCCAGCACCTTCTGGCTGAGCACGCTCGTGCCGCCCGCGATGCCGATCTCCAGGCCGGTCAGCCCGCCGGTGGAGGCGAACACCGCCAGCATCAGCAGCAGCCCGAGCCCGTTGACGCCGAACGACGCCGCCCGCGCCGCGCCCCGCCGCTCGGCCCCCTCGGTGCGCACCAGGTCCAGCACGTAGCCCTGCCAGTCGCGGACGGCGCGCTCGGCGCGCCCGGCCAGGTCGGGTGAGGCGCGCCCCAGCCGCCCGGCCCGCGCGACCCCGGCGCGTTCCAGCAGGTCGCGGCCGGCGGGGACGGCGAGCCAGGCGTCGACGGCGCGTTCGGCGGCCCCGTCGGCGACGGACCGGACCAGCGCCTCGACGCCGCTCTCCAGCGCGGTCCGCAGCTCCCGCGCCGCCGCCGGGCGGCCGGTGAACACCGCCACGACACGGTCCCGGATCCGCCCGATCCGCGACTCCAGCGACCGCATGAGGTCCCCGGTGCCGATGAAGTCCTGCCAGCGCGCCAGCACCTCGCCGCGCAGCAGCGTCCCGTCGCGCATGCCCTCGTCGAACGCCGCCATGCCGGACGTGTAGCTCCGTTCGGCCAGCCGCCGCAGCTCCCCGGCGGCGGCGCGCTGGCGTTCGACGGCGCCGGCCAGCGCGGGGACGCGGGTGGCCAGGCTGTCCAGGGCGCCCGCCAGGGTCTGCCGCACGACCCGGGCCCGCGCCTGCGCGTCGGCGGACAGGCCCTCCAGCCATTCCCGGACGGGCCGCACGACCTCGGCGGGCAACGCGGCGTCCTCCTCGGGCAGCGCCAGCTCGGGCACCACGAACAGCGGCGTTCCGCCGAGACCGTTCTCCTCCAGCAGCCGCGTCAGGTCGCGGCTCACCGGCCCGGCGGCGTCCCCGGGGACGCGTTGCAGGATGACGGCCAGGGCGGTGCTGCGCTCCCGGGCCGTGCGCAGGAAGCCCCACGGCACCTCGTCGGCGTAGCGCGCGGCGGTCGTGACGAACAGCCACAGGTCGGCGGCGGCCAGCAGTTGCGCGGCCAGCTCGCGGTTGGCGGTGACCACCGAGTCGATGTCGGGGGCGTCCAGCAGCGCCAGCCCGGCCGGGACGCGCGCGTTCTCCACCACCCGCAGCGCGCCGGGCTCGCCCTGTCCCCCGCCGGTCACGCGGGGCAGGCCCGGCAGCACGTGCCCGGCGACGAACCAGGCCGCGTCGCCGGGGTGCGTGACGAGCGTGGGGGCCAGGGTCGTGGGGCGCAGCACGCCCGCGCGGCTGACGCGTTCCCCGACCAGCGAGTTGACCAGCGTGGACTTGCCCGCGCCGGTCGAGCCGCCCACCACCGCCAGCAGCGGCGCGTCGATCGCGGCCAGCCGGGGCAGCAGGTAGTCGTCGAGCTGCCCGAGCAGCTCCCGCCGCGCCCGCCGGTCGGCCTCGACCTCCCCGACCGCCAGCGGGAACAGCTCCCCGTCCAGCAGCCGCCGCAGCTCCAGCAGCGCCCCGGAAAGCCCCTGGGCCAACCCCTCAGCCATACGCTGGGCCTTCCCGCTAAGCCCCCGATCAACCTGCCCACCCGTGACAGGCTGGGCGCGATGGCCGAACCGAGGGTGGGCGAGGTGCGCACCGGCACCGTCACGGAGATCACGCGTTCCCGTGGCGAGGTGGTCGAGGAGCTGGTGGTGGGGCGGCGGGTCATCGTCGTCCTCCAGGGGGTGGTCCTCGATACGCGGCGTGTCCTTTTCTCGCCCGGCCCGACGGTCTAGCGTCGTGCGGATGCGCGATGCGGTGGTGAGGACCCGGCAAGGTGATGTCCGGGGGACGGTCGGGGACGGCGTCGTCACGTTCAAGGGGGTGCCGTTCGCCGCGGCGCCGGAGGGGGCGTTGCGGTTCCGCGCGCCCGCGCCGCCCGCCGCGTGGGACGGGGTGCGGGACGCGTCGGCCTTCGGGGCCGCGCCGCCGCAGCCGCCGCCCGCGCCCGGCGTGCCTCCCGCCTGGCGGCCCGGCGACGGCCTGGACTGCCTCACCCTGAACGTCTGGACGCCCGCCCCCGGCTCCGCCCGCCTGCCGGTCATGGTGTGGCTGTACGGCGGCCGCTGGGAGATCGGCGCGGCGGGCCTGCCGCAGTACGACGGCGCGAGGCTCGCCCGTTCGGGGGTCGTGGTGGTGACCGTGAACTACCGGGTGGGCTTCGAGGGCTTCGGGCACGTTCCCGGCGCGCCCGACAACCGGGGGCTGCTGGACCAGCTCGCGGCGCTGCGCTGGGTGCGGGAGAACGCGGCGGCGTTCGGCGGCGACCCGGACAACGTCACCGTGTTCGGGCAGTCGGCGGGCGCGGCCTCGGCGGCGTTCCTGGCCTCGGCGGGCACCGGCCTGTTCCGCCGGGTCATCGCGCAGAGCATCCCGAACGGCCTGGTCACCCCGGGCGAGGCCCGCCGGACCACCGAGAGGGTCGCCGACGCGGCCGGGGTGTCCGTCGCGGACCTGGCCTCGCTGCCGCCCGAGGAGATCGTGCGGGTCCAGCCGCCCGGCGCGTTCGGCCCGGTCGCCGACGGGGAACTCGTCACCGGCCCGCCGTGGGCGCGGATCCGGCCCGACGTGGACCTGGTCTGCGGCTTCACGCACGAGGAGTACCGCTCGTTCGCCCCGGTGGTGGACCCCGCCGGAGTCGATCCGGTCCAGGTCGCCGCCGCCGTGGGCCTGCCCGCGGGCGCGGTGGACGCCTACCGCGCGGCCCTGCCCGGCGCCGACGGCGCGGCGCTGTTCACGGCGATCATGTCGGACGCGGTGGTGCGGATGCCGACGACGTGGGCGGCCGAGAACCACGCCCGCGCGGGCGGCCGGACCTGGCTGTACGACTTCACCTGGCGGGGCGCGGCGTTCGGGGCGTGCCACGGCGTGGACGTGCCGTTCACGTTCGGCGACGCCACCAGCCGGTTCGCCCGGCGGTTCCTCGGCGATCCGCCCGCCGGGTTCGAGGCCCTGTCGGGCGCGCTGCGCGCGTCCTGGACCGCGTTCGCCGCCACCGGCGATCCGGGCTGGCCGCGCTTCACCCCTCCCGCCGGCCGGACGCGCCTGTGGGACGCCTCCCCCGCCGACGTCCCCTACCCCCTGGCCGGGATCCGCGCCGTCTGGCGGGACCCCGCGGCCTAACCTGGACGGGTGGAATACGTCCGATCCCGGGCCGCGCCCGCGCTGGACGGCCTGGTCACCGGCTACTCGGGCTACCGCCTCACCGGCCCGCCCGGAACGCACCAGGGCCTGCCGTCCGACCGCCTGATCCTCGTCGTGCCGCTGACCGGGACGCTCGACATCGTGGGCCGCGACGGCACGGCGGCGTTCCCCGCGACGCTGGGCGGCCTCCACGACCGTCCCGTGGTGATCTCCCACGACGGGCTCCAGCACGGCGTGCAGATCGATCTCACCTGGCGGGCCGCGCGGGCACTGCTCGGCCTGCCCGCCGGGGAGCTGGCGGGTGAGGTCCTCGACCCGGCGGCCGTCCTCGGGCCCCGGGCCGTCGAGCTCGCCGAACGCCTGCACACCGCCCCCACCTGGCCCGACCGGTTCCGGGTCCTCGACGCCGCCCTCGCGGCCCTGGTCCGCGACCGTCCCGCCGCCCCGCCGCCGGAGGTCGGCCGGGCGTGGCGGCGGCTGGCCGAGACCGGCGGGAACCTCACCGTCGCCGACCTGGCCGGCGAACTCGGCTGGAGCCGCCGCCACCTGACCGAGCGCTTCCGCCGCGAGCTCGGCGTGCCGCCCAAGACCGCCGCGCGGCTGATCCGCTTCGCCCGCGCCTGCCGCCTGCTGCGCCGTCCGGGAGCCCGCCCGGCCGACGTGGCGGTCCGCTGCGGCTACTTCGACCAGGCGCACCTGGCCCGCGAGTTCCGCGCGCTGGGCGGCACGACCGCCACGCGCTGGCTGGCGGAGTTCCCATCCGTCCAAGACCGCGGGGCCGCCCCGGGGTGACGATCGTCGCCATGACCGACACCATCGTGCTCGGCGCGGGCGTCAGCGGCCTGACCACGGCGATCTGCCTCGCCGAGGCGGGAGCGGGCGTCCGCGTCCTGACCGCCGCGCCCCCGCGGGAGACCACCTCCGTCGTCGCCGGGGCGATCTGGGGCCCGTGCTTCCTGGAGCCGCGCGCCGCCACGCTCGCCTGGACCGAACGCTCCCTGCGCGACTTCCGCGCCCTCGCCGGCCGGCCCGGCACGGGCGTGCGGATGGCGCCCGTCCTCACCGTCGGGCAGCTCCCGCCGACCGGTGACCTCCCGCCCGAGGTCCGGCTCATCCCGGACCTGCGCGCCTGCACTCCGGAGGAGCTCCCCGACGGTTTCGGCGCGGGCTTCCGGTCCACGATGCCGCTGATCGACATGCCGGTCTACCTGGACTACCTGACGCGTCGCCTCACCGCGGCGGGCGGGCGGATCGAGCACCGCGCGGTGCGCTCGCTGGACGAGGCCGCCGCGCTGGCCCCGCTGGTGGCCAACTGCACGGGCCTGGCCGCCGCCCGCCTGGCCGCCGACCCGACCCTGACGCCCTCCCTCGGCCAGCACGTCGTCCTCACCAACCCCGGCCTGGACGAGGCGTTCCTCGAACTGTCCGGCGCCGCCGAGTCCACGAGCTTCTTCCCCCACCCCGACCGGGTGGTCTGCGGAAGCCTCCACACCCCCGCCACCGGGGACGCGGCCCCCGACCCGGCCGTGACCGAACGCATCCTGGCCCGCTGCCGCCGCGTCGAACCGCGCCTGCGGGACGCCGAGGTCGTCAAGGTCGAGACGGCCCTGCGCCCCGTGCGGCCGTCGGTCCGGGTGGAGGCCGGGCCGCTCGGGCCGGCGCGCTGCGTCCACAACTACGGCCACGGCGGCGCCGGGGTCAGCCTGTCGTGGGGCTGCGCCCGCGAGGCGGCGGCGCTGCTGCTCGGTCAGGCCGCCTGAAGGCGCGCGCCCCGCAGGTAACGGGCCCGCCACCGCAGCCGGTACAGCAGCCGGTCGGGCGGGTCCAGCCGGGCCAGCACCTCCCGCCGCAGCTCCTCCGGCGCGCCCTCCAGCAGCCAGGGGTAGTAGTCGGCGGCCCCGTGCAGCCCGAGCAGGCGCCGGGGCTCCCAGGCCAGGTCGCAGCGTTCGCGCGGGCTGAGCAGCGCCTCGGCGCGGCGGAGCAGGGCGGTCTCGGTCCGGTGGTGGCGGGCCAGGGCGCGCGCGAGCCCCTCCGCCTGCGCGCGGACGGCCGCCGCGCCCTCCTCCAGGGCCGCGTCGACGGCGTCCATCCGCGCGACCAGCCCGATGCGCTCCCGCTCCGCCCGCTCCATCAGCACCCTCGTGGCGGGGTCGGCCTTGGCGCGCAGCACCGGCCACAGCCCGGTCCGTTCGGCGTCGTGGTGCATCCGCAGGAAGACCCCGAACCGCTCCCACCCGGCCGGCGCGCCGTCCCCGCCGTCCCCGGCGGCGAGGCGCTCCAGGTCCCGCAGGAACGCCCGGTGGCGGGCGCGCAACATGATCTCCATCGCGTTCTCCCTCCCGAACGATGACACCCACAAGACGCCGCCAGCCCGTCCGGGCGTGACAGTCCGCCGATGAGATCCGACTCACGTCCGGCGACCGTCACAACGGGACCCCCCGGCGGCGTCTTGTGGGTGTCATCCCCTTCCAGAAGGGAAGCCGCCCATGCGACTCCACCTGCCGGCCGGGTCGGCCCGCCGGACGTCGGCCGATCACTGGACGTTCCTGTTCGGGCAGATCGCGGTGTACTCCTTCGTGATCCTGCTGGTGACGGGCGCGTTCCTGACGTTCTTCTACGACCCGGACATGACGCGGGCCCCGTACCGGGGCTCCTACGAGCCGCTGCGCGGCCTGCCCGTCAGCCAGGCCTACGCGTCCACGATGGACATCAGCCTCGACACGCGCGGCGGGCTGCTGATGCGGCAGATCCACCACTGGGCGGCGCTGCTGCTGCCCGCCGCGATCGCCTGCCAGCTGTTGCGGATGTTCTTCACCGGCGCGTTCCGCCGCCCCCGCGTCCTCGGCTGGCTGGTCTGGGTGGCCCTGTTCGTGCTGGCCATGGTCACGGGCGTGACCGGCGGCCTGCTCCCCGACGACATGCTGTCGGGCGGCACCCTGGGACTGATCCAGAGCATCACGCTGTCGATCCCGTTCGTCGGCACCGAACTCGCCGACCTGGTCTTCGGCGGCGGCTTCCCCGGCGACACCGTCATCCCGGCCGCCTACTGGCTGCACATCACGCTGCTGCCCCTGGCCATGGCGGGCCTGTTCCTGCTGCGGCGGCGCCTGGTCCGCCGGAACGGCCACACCCGCTTCCGCCAGGCGGCCACCGCCGCCCCGCGCGCGGCCTCGGCGGCGATGTTCCTGTTCACCTGCGGGGTGCTGGCGATGCTGGGAACGCTCGCGCAGATCAACCCGATCTGGAACTACGGCCCCTACCGGCCCGGCGACATCACCGCCGGGGCCGTCCCCGACTGGTACATGGGCTTCCTGGACGGCGCGATCCGCATCATGCCCAACTGGGAGCCGACCGTCGCCGGGCACCCGCTGACCCTGGCCGTGCTGGTCCCGGCGCTGCTGGTGCCCGGCGCGTTCTTCACCGTCCTGGCCGCCTACCCGTGGCTGGAGCGCCGTCTCACCGGCGACGACGGCGTCCACCACCTGCTGGACCGGCCCCGCGACGCGGCCGTCCGCACCGCGGTGGGCGCGGCGGGGATCACGTTCTACGGGCTGCTGTGGGCGGCGTCGGCCAACGACCAGATCGCGGTGGAGTTCCACCTGTCGCTGTTCGCGGTGACCTGGTTCTTCCGCGTCGCGGTGCTGGTGGGGCCGCTGCTGGCCTACCTGGTCGTCCACCGGATGTGCCTGGGGCTGGTCCGCCGCGAACGCGAGGAGGCCCTCCACGGCCGTGAGACCGGGCGGATCGTGATGGACCCGGACGGCGGCTTCAGCGAAATCCACGAGCCCGCCGAGGTCCGGGAGCTCACGGCGGCGCGCTGACGGCGGGCCGGTGCCCCGCCGGCACGGCGTGGTGGTCGGCTCCGCCGGTCTCCTCCGGATCGGGGTGAAGGGTGGCGGCGGCGAGCCGGGGGACCCGGTGGAGCAGGGCGTGCTCGGCGGCGACGGCCACCTCGTGCGCTGCCACCACGCTCAACCGGGCGTCCACCACGATGTCCGCCTCGACCCGCAGCCGGTGCCCGACCCAGCGCACCCGGACCGGCCCGACCCCCCGCACGCCCTCGACGCCGCCCAGCACCCGCTCGACGGCGACGACGGTCCCCTGGATCACCGTGGTCGCCCCGAGCACCCCCAGCGACACCCCCAGGGCCCGCATCCCCTCCCGCGAGCCCTCCATGGCGTCGTCCACCCGTTCGGAGCTCCCATGCCCGTGCGGAGTGAGCAGATGAGCCGTCCGAGGCATCTGCGACCTGCTCGCGGGCCGCGGGTCAGGGTTCGATCAGGCCGGTGCGGATGGCGTAGCGCACCAGTTCCAGGCGGTCCTTCAGGCCGAGCTTGGCCAGGATGTTCGCGCGGTGGCGGTCGACGGTCTTGACGCTGATCACCAGCGTGTCGGCGATCCGCCGGGAGGAGTGGCCCTCGGCGACCAGCTTGACGATCTCCTCCTCGCGCGGGGTGAGGACGGTGTCGGGGGTCCGGCCGGCGCGGGCCTGGTCCAGATAGGTGCGGATCAGGGTCGTGACCGCGCCCGGGTACAGGAACGGCTCGCCGCGCATGGCCGCCCGGCACGCCTGGATCAGGTCGCGGTCGGCCAGCGACTTGAGCACGTACCCGGCGGCCCCGGCCCTGAGCGCCTCGAAGAGGTACTGCTCGTTGTCGTGCATGGTGAGGATGAGGATGCGCAGGCCGGGGTGGCGGCGGGACAGTTCGCGGGCGGCCTGCAGGCCGGTCATGCGCGGCATCGCCACGTCCAGGATCGCGAGGTCCGCCTCGACGCCTCCGCCCTCGCCGCCCCGCAGCAGGGCGATCGCCTCGGCCCCGTCCCCGGCCTCGGCGACGACCCGCAGGTCGGGTTCGCCCTCCAGGATGAGCCGGACGCCGCGCCGCACCAGGGCGTGGTCGTCGGCCAGAAGGATGCGGGTCGGGGCGCCGGGCCAGGCGGTCATGAGGGGTCCTCGCTGGGATGGGGCCCGCCGGCGGGGTCGGTGGGGTCGATGGGGACGTGCAGGGTCAGGCAGGTCCCCCCGCCGTTCCCGGGACGCAGGGTCAGGGTGCCGCCGACCAGCAGGGCGCGTTCGCGCATGCCGCGGATGCCCGCGCCCTCGGGCGCGTCGCCCATGCCCGCGCCGTCGTCCTCGACGCGCAGCAGCACCCCGCCCCCGGCCGTGGTCAGGCTGAGCTCGGTGACCGTGGCGCCCGCGTGCCGGGCGACGTTGGTCAGGGCCTCCTGGGCGATCCGGTACACCACCAGCTCGGCCTGCGGGCTCAGCGGCGGCAGGCCCGGCCGCAGATCGCGGCGCACCCGCAGCGTGGTGTGGGTGTCGAACCGGGCGGCCAGCGCGGTCAGCGCGCTGACCAGCCCCAGGTCCTCCAGGACGTCGGGCCGCAGCCGCCGCGCGATGCGGCGCACCTCCTCCAGGCTCTGCCGGGCCGTCTCCTGGGCGTGGTGCAGCTCCCGGCGCAGCGGCGGCGGGGCCTGGTCGGTGAGCCGCTTGAGGTCCAGCAGCAGGGCGGTCAGGCTCTGGCCGATCTCGTCGTGCAGCTCGCGGGCGACGCGGCGGCGCTCGCCCTCCTGGGCCGACAGGGCGCGGGCGCTGCTGGTGCCGCGCTCGGTCTCCAGCCGGTGCAGCATCTGGTTGAACGTCTCGATCAGGGCGGCGACCTCGCCGCTGCCGGTGACCGGCAGCCGCTGGCCGGGACGCAGCAGGTCGACGGTGGTCATCATCCGGCTCAGCCGGTCCAGCGGCGCCAGGCCCCAGCGCAGCAGGACGGCGTTGGCGAGCAGCATCGCCGCCAGCCCGGCCAGCAGCACCAGCGCCTCGGTCAGCCGGATGGGCACCGACACCGTCCAGGGGCCGACCATCAGAAGGATGGTGGCCACCACTCCCACGAGGGCGTTCAGCCAGAACACCCGCCAGAACAGCCGCACCGACCGCACGATCCTTCCGTCACCGACCCTGTCCCCTCCATCGTCCCGCCGGGGTGCGGCGCGGGCCGACCGGGGTGCCCCTCACGCCCCGCGCCGCCCGCTCACCGCGTACCTGGCCAGGGCCGCGGCGAGCTCCCGCGCCGCGGGCCGGGGCGCGACGACGCGCACCCGGAGCCCGTGCTCGCGGGCGGTGCTCGCGGTCTGCCGCCCGATGGCCGCGACGACGGTGGACGGCGGCGGCGCGGCGAACGCGACGAGGTTGCGGACCGTGGACGACGAGGTGAAGGCCACCGCGTCGAACCCGCCGCCCGCGATGGCCGCGGCCGTCGCGGGTGAGGGGGGCGCGGCCGGGACCGTGCGGTAGGCGACGACACGCTCGCACCGCCACCCCGCCCCGGTCAGTCCCTCCGTCAGGACGGGACGCGCGAGGTCGGAGCAGGGCACCAGGACCCGCCCGGCCCGCGCCGCCGGCCATGACCGCACCAGCCCCTCGGCGGACTGCTCGCCGTCGGGCACCAGGTCGGTCCGCACCCCCAGCCGGGCCAGCGCGGCCGCCGTGCGTTCGCCCACCGCGGCCACGTCGGCGGCGATGGCCTCCCGGACGTCCCAGCCGTGGACGACGCACCGCCGGTGGACGGCGTGCACGGTGTTGGCGGAGGTGAACACCACCCACGCGAACCCGCCGCTCCGCAGCCGCGCGAGCGCCTCGTCGAGGGGCGCCACGTCCGGCGGGGGCTCCACCGCGATGGCCGGCAGCTCGCGGACGGCCGCGCCGTGACGGCGCAGCCATCGCGACAGCTCGGGCGCCTGGTGGGCGGCCCGGGGAACCAGCACCCGCCAGCCGTCCAGCTCAGCGGAGCGCACGGTTGGCGCGCCCCTGGCACCGCACGCAGTACCGGACGTAGGGCAGGATCTCCAGCCGCCCGGCCGGGATCGCCTCCCGGCAGCCCTCGCACCGGCCGTAGACGCCGTCCTCCAGCCGCCGCAGCGCCTCGTCGATCTCGGCCAGGCTCCGCCGCAGGTTCTCGCGGCGGGTGTGGTCGGACTCCTCCACCTGCTCCAGCGGGGCGCGTTCGATCGCCTGCTCCAGCACGGCCAGTTGCGAGGCGCGGGCGCGCCGCTCCTCCTCCAGCCGCTGCCGCACCTCCCGCGCCGCGGCTCCGTCCGGGGCGGGGTCGGTACCATGCCGCGATTCCATGGCCAGGGAACTCCTTCGCGAAGGGGCGGACCGGCCCCTCCGCGAGGCCGGTCCGACGTCGGACGCCTCCACCATGGATCACCGTCGCACCGGGCGGTATCGGGCCTGACACCCATTCGCGGGAGGGAGACCCCTGTACGTCAGGGCTCCCGGACCCGCCGGGCGACGAGCGCGGCATGGGACAGCGGCGTCGACAGGTCGGCCACGTCCGCGTTCGTGGTGTAGTCGAGCAGCACGACGGTCCTGGCCGCGCTCAGCTCACGCAGCCGGGCGACGAGGTCGGCGGCCCGGTGGTCGAGCATCCAGCGGTAGGTCGGCAGGTAGATGCGGCGGCGCGCCTCCTCGTAGCCGAGCAGGCGGCCGTCGAGCCGGTGTCCGAGGGGAGGGCCGAGCCGGCGGACCGTCCGCTTGATGCCCTTCATCGTCGCGATCCGCAGCTTGCCGAAGTCCTCCGCCTCGCTCTCGAACACCTTCAACGCCTGCCAGACGCCCTCGACCGACTCGGAGACGCGTCCGGGATGCCCGGGCACGGGGATGCCCCCGTGCGGATAGAAGGGGCTGAGCCGGACCCAGGGCTCCTCCCCCTTGGAGGTCACGTCGAGGATCAGCGCGTCGGGGAAGTCCCGGTGGAGGGTGGTGCGGCGGCGACTCGCGATGTGAACGGGCATGAGCCGAATCTGCCACCCCCCTCCGACAGTCCGGTCCGGCGCTCCTAGCGCGCCGGGTCCTCCGCCGGAACAGGGGCCAGGCCCAGGATGGCGCCGGCGCCGTGGAGGAGTTCGGCGCGCAGGTCGCCGGCGGGAACGTCCGGGAGCTGGCTGATGGGGTCGGTGGCGGCGGCGAAGGCCTGGGCGGCGCGCACGCGCCGACGCCAGTCGGGGTCGGGACCGGCGAGCAGGAGGACGGCGCGGTCGGTGACGTGGCCCACGCGGGACACGAGGTCGGCGGTCTCGTCGCCGTAGACGGAGGCGTCGCGCAGGAGCAGCGCCATGGTCGCGCGGTGGTCGAGCATGACGTCGATGCAGCCGGCGAGCACGTGCCGCCGGACCTCGGCGAGCGTGGGGCGGGCGGCGGCGGCCTCGATCGTCGCCTCCAGCTGGTCGATCGGCGGCCTGACCAGGCTGTCGAGGATCTCGCCCTTGCTGCGGAAGTGGTGGTACAGCGAGGGCTTGGTGATGCCGACGCGTTCGGCGATGTCGCGCATGCTGGCCGCGCGGTAGGTCTGCGCGGTGAACAGCTCGCGGGCCACCTCGATGATCCGCTGCCGGGTGTCGCCCGCCTGGTTCCGCACCACTGTCTCCGCCTCTCACCGTTCCCGACGCCGCGCGCCGAGTCTACCGACCTACCGGTCGGTCGCCCTTGCCTACCGTCCGGTCGGTAGCCTATCGTCAGGCTCCCGACCGACCGGTAGGTAGAGAGAGGGGCGAGGAAATGACGCATGTCCAGGGAAACGTCGCCGAGGGGTTCCACGCGGTGCGGCAGGCGTTCGAACGGAACTTCACCGAAGGGGGCGAGGTCGGCGCGGGCCTGACCGTCTACCGGCACGGCAGGCCGGTGGTGGACCTGTGGGGCGGCCACGCCGATCCGGAGACGCGCAGGCCCTGGCGGCGCGACACCATCGCCCCGATCGCCTCCACGTGCAAGTCGTTCGCCACCGGCGCGGTGCTGCTGCTGGTCGAACGCGGCCAGGTGGACCTGGAGGCGCCCGTGGCCCGCTACTGGCCCGAGTTCGCCCAGCACGGCAAAGGCGAGATCACCGTGCGCACCCTGCTCGGGCACCGCGCCGGACTGCCCAGCATGCACATGCGCCCCATCACCTGGGAGGACCTGCGCGACTGGACGCCGATCACCGACGCCCTCGCGGCCGCCGTCCCCGAGTGGCCGCCCGGCACCGCCCATGGCTACCACGGGGTGACCATCGGCCACCTCGCCGGGGAGATCGTCCGCCGGGTCTCCGGCGTGACGCTCAGCGAGTTCCTGACCCGCGAGATCACCGGCCCGCTCGGCCTGGACTGCTACGTGCGCGTGCCCGACGAGGCGATGCCGCGCCTGGCCGCCATGGTCCTCCCCGACGCCGACTCCCTGCGCCTGGGCATGGAGGTCCCCGAGCTCGCCGACTTCGTCAGCGCGCTCGACGACCCCGGCGGCCTGCCCTTCCGCGCCCTCTACGGCAGCGTCACCCTCGGCTGGGAGGCCGCCGCCGACCCCCGCACCTACCAGGTGGAGAGCCCCTCCATGGACGGCGTCGCCTCCGCCCACTCCCTGGCCCGCTACTTCGCCGCCCTGACCGGCGAGGTCGACGGCGTTCGGCTGCTCGGCCCCGGCCTCGTCGACCGGATCCGGACCCCGCAGGCCGAGGGCGTCGACCGGATCCTGCGGGTGCACACCGCCTGGGGCATCGGCTTCGCCGTGCCCGGCGGCCCGTTCTGGCCCGCCCCCGACCGCCTCACCGGCCTGTTCGGGCACAGCGGCGCCACCGGCTCGTTCGCCTTCGCCGACCCGGACCGCGGCCTCGCCTTCGGCTACGTCCCCAACCGGGGCTCCGAACTGCTGGAGGGCGGCGACTTCCGGGTCCGCTCCCTGACGGAGGCCCTCTACGCGTCGCTCCCCGACGAGTAGGGGGTGCCGATCCCCGCCCGGCGCGGTACGGTGGGACAGGTAGTCAAATTTGAATAGCAAAGGAGGCGGACATGTCGTCGGTGATCCCCTACGTGATGGTGGACAGCGCCAAGGACTACGGCGAGTTCCTCAGGAGCGCGTTCGACGCCGAGGTGACCAACGTGCTCCCCCTGCCCTCGGACCCCGAGCGGGTGATGCACGCCGAGGCGCGCATCGGGGCCGGGGTCGTGTTCTTCGCCGACTCCGGCGCTCACGGCGAGCGGTGCCTGACCTCGCCCTCCGAGCCGGTGCACGTCCAGCTGTGGGCCACCGTTCCGGACGCCGACGCGGTGCACGAGCGGGCGGTCGCCGCCGGGGCCCGGTCGGCGCAGGAGATCGTCGCCCAGGACGACGGCACCCGGATGGGCGGCTTCGTCGACCCGTTCGGCACGCTGTGGTGGGTGAGCACCAGGCGCCCGGAAGCCGCCGACACGGCCTGAGACCGCGAAGCCGGTGCGCGCCTCAGCGGCCCGCGAGCTGGGGCGGCCCGGCGGGCGGCTGGACGTCCTCGTGCGCGGGCGGGGTCCGGTGCCCGCGCAGGGGACGGTTGACGAGGCCGACGGAGACGACGGTGGCCGCGGCCGCCAGACCGCCCGCCAGGAGGGCCAGGGGCGCGGAGGTGAGAGAGGCGAGGAGCCCTCCGCGGAAGTTGCCGATCTCGGGACCGGCGATGCCGATGACGTGCTCGACCGCCGAGACCCGCCCCCGGTGGTCGTCGGGGGTTTCGAGCTGGATCAGCGCGCCCCGGGTGATGACGGCGACGGTGTCGGCCGCCCCGGCGACCGCCAGGCAGGACAGCGCGAGCCAGAAGGGCTCGGCCAGGCCGAACCCGGCGAGGGCCAGACCCCAGGCCGTGGCCGCGACGAGCTGGACCAGGGCACCGCGGCGAAGCCGGGTCACGGCCCCGGAGAACAGCCCCGCGCCGAGCCCGCCGACCGCGATCGCGGACAGGAACAGCCCCAGCATCCGGGGGTCGCCGCCGAAGCGGACATCGTTGATCAACGGGAACAGCGCGATCGGCATGGCCAGGACGGTCGCGGCGAGGTCGACGGCGAAGGAACCCCACAGGAGCGGACGCCGCAGAATGATCCGCCACCCTCCGGGAAACGGCCCGTTCCGCTCCCGGCCGACGGCGCGGGGGACGGGCATCGCGGGCAGCCGGAACAGCGCGACCAGCGACACGGCCACGGTCAGCGCCTGGATCGCGTACGCGGCCGGATACCGCCACTGGGCGAGCACGACACCGGCGAGAGCGGGCCCGACCAGCATGGACGCCTGGAAGGCGATGTTCTGCAGGGCGAGCCCGGCGGCGACCTGGCCGGCGGGCAGCAGCCGGACCGGGAAGGTGCGCCGCGCCGGTGCCCCGAGCGCCGCACACCCGGCCTGGACGGCGACCAGGGCCAGCAGCAGGAGGACCGACCGGTTTCCCGCGGCGGCCTGCACCAGAAGACCCACGGCCGCCAACGCCTGACCTCCCGTGGCGACGCGCACCAGCCTCCTGCGGTCGACGGTGTCGGCCAGTGACCCGCCGACCAGACCGAGAACGAGCAGCGGCAGACCCGTGGCCACACCGATGGCCCCGGTCCACAGCGGACTGCGGGTCAGATCCCAGACCTGTTGCAGAACGGCGACGACGGCGACCTGCTGACCGACCGAGGCCAGGGAGGAGCCGATCCACAGATCCCGGAACGGCCGACTGCCGCGTAGCGGACGGACGTCGACGAGCTTCTCCCGCCAGGCCACCACTACGGACGGGGCGCGGGGCCGGGAAGCGACCCCTCAAGATGGGACAGGATCCGATCCCTCATGGACCGCCGGGCCAGGGCGCGTTCCAGCTCGGTGACAACGGCGCTGAGCGGATGGGGCACCTCGTCGTCGAGCTCGGCGACCGCCGCCTCGGTAGCACGCCACTCGGCCTCCAGAAAGGGGACGAGGTCCCGACCACGGTCGGTCAGGATGATGCGCCGCGTGCGGGCGTCGGCACCGGGTTCCGTTTCGACCAGCCCCTCACGGCGCATCGCCGAGATCGTCTGACTCATCGCCGAGTGCGAGCGATCCAGCGAGTCGGCCAGCTCACGGATCGTCAGCGGACCGGTATGCGCGAGCCGGATCAGAGGGTAGGCGAACCGGGGCCGAACGCCCTCGACGCCTCGCTCGGTGTAGAGGGACTCGATCTGGCTGTCCATCGCGGCCAGCAGGGCGTACAGCGCATGCCACCGACCAGGCGACGCGGTCGGATCCAAAGATGTCACAGCGCTAATATAACAGCGCTCATGCATTAACGGACGGAACGAGCGCAGCAAGCGGCCCTCAGCGTGACGCGACGGCACACCAACCGCGATGAGCCGCGTCGAACTCCGGGTCTACCAGGAAGCACCCCACGACTTCACCGGACACCCCACAGCCGCAGCTCAGACAGCACTCAGATGTAGAGCCGTTCTCCAGAAACGAGAAAAGGCCCCGCCGATAACGG
>NZ_BCQR01000145.1 GCF_001552175.1 Actinomadura kijaniata NBRC 14229 | reverse complement strand
GTCCGCGTCGCGCCGTCCGCGTCGCGCCGTCCGCGTCGCGCCGTCCGCGTCGCGCCGTCCGCGTCGCGCCGTCCGCGTCGCGCCGTCCGCGTCGCGCCGTCCGCGTCGCGCCGTCCACGTCGCGCCTGAGCTCATAGCTTTACAATGTAAAGGTTGGTGACCGTGACGAGGCTGAGGTTGAAGAACAAAGGGACTGGTGTACAGGTCTGTGTGAACAGTTGATCTTCAGGCTGACCAATGGACCTCGCTTCGCTCGGGCTGTACCGCCCCTCCGGAACAACGGCCCTCGCCATGCTCGGACACCCGCTCTCCCCCTCCCGGGAGCGGAACTATCTGATATGGCTTTGGCATGTCCTAGTTGAAGATCCTCAGTCTGATATGGCTTTGGCGGGTCCTAGTCGAAGAGCGCGGCTAGGCGCGGCGTAACGATCTCGTTGCACTGCGGCGTGTCCTAGCTGAAAACTGGGGCGTGTGGTGGCAGTGTGCTTCGCGTGCAGACGGGTGACGGTGAGCTATGGACAGGGTCGTGGCGGCCTCGCTGGCCGCTGGCGACCGATGATCCGCGCGCAGGATGCACACGGATGTCTCGAACGGAGGCGCTGGCGCGCCGCTACCTGGAACATTCGCCGACGGCGCTACTGAGCATGATCGTGATCGACGTCGACCACCCCGACACGCTGGTACGGGCGCTCCAGCAGCCGCTGACGCACCCGCCGGTGTCGTGGGTGGCGGAGGGCCCAAGTGGTCGGGGGCACGTAGGGTGGCTGCTCAAGACGCCGGTGGTCCGCACGGACGCGGCCCGGCTGGCTCCCATGCGATACGCCGCGCGGGTGGAGGAAGGGTGTCGGCGGTCGCTGGATGGCGACGTGGGGTACGCGGGGCTGCTGACCAAGAATCCGCTGCATGACGAGTGGACCACCACGTGGGGCGCTGATCATCTCTATGACCTGCGGGAGATGGCGGATGCGCTCGGTGAGCTCATGCCGCGGTCGCTTCCCCGGCGGGCTGCCGATTCCTCCGGTCTCGGTCGGAACTGCGCGCTCTTCAACCGGGTGCGCTTGTGGGCGTACCGTGCTCGGCTGCGTTACGACGACCGCGCCGAGTGGGAAGAGGTCGCAAACGCCTATGCGACTGCGGTGAACTGGGAGTTCGCCATCCCGCTTCCCCTCAACGAGGTGGAGCACACCGCACGATCGGTAGCGCGCTGGACCTGGCGGAACTTCTCGGCAGCGCGGTTCTCCGAGATCCAGACGGCTAGAGGACGTAAGGGCGGCCGGAAGGGGGGCAAAGTGGTCTCGGAAGCTAAGAGGGAAGCCAACCGGGTCAGGGCCACGAAGGTGGATCGGGCGGCACTACTGGCGGAGGCACGAGCATGACCGCGTCAACACCAGAGCGGCGGACTAAGTCGGCTAAGGAGCTGGCGGAACAGTTCGGGATCTCCGAGCGGCATGTGCGGCGCCTGATCGCAGAGCCGCGTTCGGAGTACCTGGAACGCGCGGCCGCGCGCCGGGCCAAGGCGGCGGAGTTGCGCAAACAGGGCCTGAAGCTGAAGGACATCGCTGAGGAGATGGGTTGTACCGTCGGCACGGTCGGCAGGCTGCTGCACGATGTCCGCAAATATGAGCAGCAGCGCCAGGCCGCAAAGAGTGCCGATCCGGACCAGGTCGTGTCGTAGATCAGACTTGGGAGATCACGCCTCGGCAACACTCCGAGCGGCGTCCACCACGCCACGCGTTTGACTGGGGACGCTCGGTGCATGGCTGACCACCTAGACGACCTACCGCCGTCGGGGCGGCTCCGCGTCACGCCTGAGCCGCCGTCGGATCGGACCGACCTGTCCCCCCTGCGGCCCCCGCGCTGGCCGCTGATCGCCTTGGCCTGCATCACGGCGGGGGGAGTGCTGGTCGGCGCGGGCCTGGGCGTCCGCAACATCAGCGACCGGCCAACGGCCACGTCGGCCGCGGGGGCCCCGGCTTCTCCGCGCGCGGCCGCGCCCGCCCCTACTCCGCACGCGCCTCCCACGGGGAGCCCCGCTCCGACGACGGCCCCGGCGGTATCTCCCTCGTCGTCCTCAACCGGGGCCAAGTCGTCGCCGTCGTCCAGCTCGCGCGGAGGGGGCGAACACAATGACGATGATCGGGGCCGCAACGACCACGGCCAGGCCGTGCCGTCGGGCACCGCGAATCGGCCGGCGCCTCCGCGCACCGTGGCCGGTCCGGCTGTCCGGTCGGCCCCCAGGTACCGAGCCCCGGCCCGCACCCGCCCCCGCGCCTACCACCCTCCGCGCCGCATACGGAAGGCTCCACCCCGCCGCTCCGCACGCTGGCCGGGCGCGGCCTGCCAGCAGCGGTTTCCTGGGGACCCGGTGCGCCGGGGAGCCTGCGCACAGCTGCTGGGACAGGTGGTCCGATGACCGGATCCGACGCGGCGCCGCTGGTAGATCAGGTTCGGGCCCGGCTGCGTGCGATCGAGCAGGCCCTGGACGCCGCTGATCCGCGCCGTCCGCGCAGCGCCGCGGCGGCCCTGGAGGATGCAGCCCGGCACGCGCGGCGGCTACGGCACGATGCCGACCAGCTGGCGGTCATGCTGACTCGTGCCACGCGCTGACCCGCAGCGCCTGACCTCACGGCCCGATCCAGGTGACGTCATAGACCCACACCAGCCGTTCGGCGGCGTCCAGCCGGACATGCACCGCGCCCTGGTCGTCGTCGAACGACGTCCAGCGCCAGGCGGCGAACGGCGTGCCGGGCCGATCCGGCCAGGTCGCGGCCCACGGGTCCCGGATCACCTGGGCCAGGGTGTGGGTCAGCGCCTCGAACGCGGAGGCGGGGAGCCCGCGGGTCTGGGCGGCGGCGCGGGGGGAGTACTCGACCGTCCAGGGGTTCACCGGCCGCGCTCGGCGGCCAGCTGCTCCCACGTCACGGCCGCGCTGCGGTCCGGCCGTTCGGCCTCGGCGCGGGCCTCGGCGAAGTCCGGCGCGGCGTAGGCGGCGGCGCGCACCCGCCAGCGACGCAGCGTGCGGGGCAGCGCCTCATACCCGGCAGGGTCGCGGGCGGCGTCCAGGGCGGCCTGGTAGTCGGTCAGGAAGACCGGGCGCCACTCCGGGGGCAGGGTGGCCAGGATGGCCGACGGGCTGGCCGGGTCGTGCGGCTCGACGGGCTGAGCGGACACGGGCACCTCCTCGCAGGGCGCGTCGCCTCTACGCTACGCCGACTGTTACATCCGGGGCGCGGGGTCAGTCGTTCTCCATGAGGTCGGCCACGGCGGCCTCCAGTGCGGCGGCAATGGTCGGGCCCTCGCCCTCGGCGTCGTAGGCGCCATCGGCGGTGTAGGCCACGCGGGCGCGGAAGGTGGTCGCGTCCACCACCTCCACGACCATGTACTGCACGTCGCCCAGTTGGGCGGGCGAGATCTGGGTCAGGTCGTCCATGCGGTGTCCTTGGGGGGCGGGGCGGCCGGGGGGAACGGGTGCGGGGAGAGTCACCGTCGGATGCTGGTCGCCCCCTGGGCCCACGCCTCGACCTCCGACAGCGGCCAGTACAGCCGGTACAGGAACCGGTGGGCGGCCGGGAACGGTGCCGCTTTGGGGCCGCCCTTGGTGAGGTAGCCGGTGATGGTCTTGGCCTGGAGTCCGGTGATGGCGGCGGCCCCAGCGATGTCCACCCACACGTCCCCATCGGGCAGTTCCGGCAGCCCCAGCAGCCGCCCGGCCGGGACCGCGCGCCCGTCCTCGCGGGCGGCGCGGATCTGCGCGGCCTGCTCGGCCAGGCCGACGACTTCGGCGGGCTCGGTCGGCTCGTTAGTGGTGCGGGGCATGGTCCCTCCTCGGCAGTGCAGTTCTAGGACTTCCAGCGTAGGGGCCGGGAAGGCGTGGCCTTCCCGGCCCTGGCGCGTCACAGCACGGCCGCGATGCGCTCGCCCAGCCACTGGGCCACGTTGCAGGAGACCGCGTTCCCGGCCTGCATGGTCTGCTCTTCGCCGGTGCCAAGCACGATGTAGGAGTCGTGGAAGCGCTGGGCGCGCAGGTGCTCGCGGGCCTTGAGCATCCGGAACCGGAACTGGGTGACGTCAACCTCGGGCTCGGGGCTGACCAGCCCGGCCGAATCGCGGGTGGCCACCGTGTGCAGCGGGCTGGCGGTGGTGGTGGCGGTGCCGCGCCGGTAGGGGATGACCAGCTTGTGCCCGTCGCCCCACGTGATCGTGTCGGCCGGGGTGCACAGGCCGTGGTGGTTGCCGCCTGCGGTCACGGTGGCCAGCGGGTGGTCGATCGGCCGGATGGTGCTGCCGCCGCCGCGCGCCTCCACGATGAACGGCGGCAACGACGCGGGCGTCACCAGGGCGTCGGTCTCGCGCGCCATCCGGGTGGGCATCGGGTGCGAGACCGGAGCGGCCGCGCGCTTGTTCCCGCCGACCTGGACCAGCAGCGGAGGGGAGGCCACCCCGTCGCCGCCGCGCACGGTGCGGGCCGCCAGCGGACCTGCATCGGCCGGGACGTGGCGGCCGTCGTGCCCGGCGTGGTTGACCTGGACCACGGTGGGGCCCTGGCTGATCAGGCGGGTCCCGGCGCGGATCTTGGCCATGGTCGAGGGGGCCAGCCCCTCGGGCTTGGCCTTGGTGGGCTTGCGGTCGCAGATCCGCGGGCCGAGGTCGTGCCAGTTGATCGCGGAGATGGCCGGGAGGATGTAGGGCTCCACCTCCGGCGTGTCGTGGCGGCGCCGGGCGGCGTTGGGGCAGGTGTAGACGTACTGGTCGCGGTACTTGCCGACCTTGCCGATCCGGCGGATCAGCGGCGTGTCCTTCCAGGTCTGGCGGGCGCGCACGTCCTGGCCGCACTCCAGGCAGTGCGCCAGCGGCCGGGGCTCCAGGTCGGGCATGGTGATGCCCTCGCGGACGAACACGATGTACACCCGGTCGCGCCACTGCGGCGCGGGCGGGTTGTCCGGGCCCCACACGTGCGCGGAGTTCACCGACACGATCCGGGCCCGGTACCCAAAGGAGGTCATCCCTTCCATCCACCACCAGAACCGGGGCCAGTCGGTGACGAACTCCAGCACGTTCTCCACCACCACCACGTCATAGGCCCACACGTCGGTGGCGCGGATGACGTCCAGGGCGGTCGCCCGGGTCCGCTCCCATCCGGCGTCCTCGATCTCCCGGCGCTCGGCCTCCTGCTCCTCGGTGAGGAACTCCAGCTGCTCAACGCGGGAGTTGCCGCGCTTCTTGGCGCGGCCGCCGGCCGGGGACCCTTCGGTACAGATCACGCTGGCCCACAGCACCCGGGCGGGCGGAAGGCGGCGCATGTCGTAGTTGTTGACGTCGGCGCAGACGTGTTCGGCGTCGCGGAAGTTGGCGCTGTGGGTCTCGATGGCGCGCTGCCAGTGGTTGGCGGCCAGCATCAGCCGGAACCCGGCACCGGTGAGGCCGATGCTGGATCCTCCGGCCCCACAGAAGATGTCGATGAACGGGATGTCGGATGCGCTCGGACGGAACACGTGCTTCTCCTTTGAACGGGAGGGACGAACAGGTGATCAGTTTTAAAACTGCTCTGCTTGGCGTTCGGTCAGGTGGGCCTGGAAGTCGGCCAGGGCGGCGGCAAGCGGGGCCTCGGCGTCCTCGGGCAGGAAGGCGCGGGCCGCGGTGGCCAGGCGCTCGGCGCTGGTGGGCAGCGCGGGCGCGGCCGGGGGCGGGGCGGCAAACAGCGCCTCCTGGTCGCCCTGGCGGTACGCCTGCACGCGGGCCCGCCAGGCCGCCGGGGTGGTCGCGGCGGCGGCCGCCAGCACCTTGTCCCGCCAGGCCAGCGCGTAGTGCGGGCAGTTGGCCTCGCTCTGGTGGGGCAGACCGTGGCGGCACCGGTCCTCGGCGCGGCCCCACCGCGACCACGCGTGGGAATCCGCGCTGGCCAGCGCGGGCGCCACCATGGCCAGGCCCTGGATCTTGAGTCCGAAGCCGTGCAGCCGGGCGCGGCCGTCGAACTGCTCGTGCAGGGCGGCGAACAGGGCCGTGATCTGGGGGGTGGCCTCCAGGCGGCACACCGAGCCGACCCCCACCAGCGGCTCGGCCTCCACGTCGATCCCGGCGCGGGCGTACATCTCGGCGCACCGAAGGTGGTCGTCGGGGCCCTGGCTGGGGTCGCCCTGGAGCACGGGGCGGATCGGCAGCTCGGGGGCCAGCCAGCGCAGCTCCAGGAAGCTGTGCACGGTGCGGCGCTGGTGCTCGGCCACGGTCAGGCCGGTCCGGCGCACCATGTGCGGCTCGCACATCCAGTCCATCGGGGCGACGTGATCGACCTGGCCGACCTCGGCGCACAGGCGGCGCACCTGGCGCACGAACTGGTGCGGGGTCAGGTCCCAGTCGGCGAACCGCTGGCCCGGGGGCAACTTGCGAGACAGCTGCGAGAAACCACCCGAATCCACGAAGATCGGCCGGTTGGCGACCGGCAGGGTAGCCCTGCGCAGCAGGCGGCCGCGCGGGATGCACACCGGCAGTCCGGCCGGGAGCGGGGACCCCTCACAGATCCAGTGCGGCTCCGATACACCCAGGTAGAACGTGTCCATGGCGGGGTCCCCCTCCCTAAGAAGTTTTAAAACTGTCCCGATCAGAACAGGCCGGGCTGGCCGTCGGCGCCTTCCATGGCCACCTGGTAGGCGCGCTCGGTGCTGGGCGGGATGGACCGGCCGACCGGGTAGCGGTGCTGTTCGGCCCACGCGCGGATGCGCTCCCTGCGGGCCTGCTTCGCCTCGTGGCGGGCCCGGTTCTCGGCCGCCTGGGCGAACTGGTGCTCTAGCTCGGCCTGGGCGTGCTGGCGGCGGGCGGCGGCCGCGCGCTCGGTGGGCACCTGGGCGGCGTACGCGCGGCGCATCGGCGGGGTGACCCGGTCGGCGTCGGCGTCGACCAGGCCGCGCGCCCGGACCCACGCCAGGATCTGGGCGTCGGTCGGGTCGTCGGTCAGGCTGGCAGGCTCGGGCGCGGCCGGGGCGGCCTCGCGCGCCGTGGTCTCCTTGGCGGCGCCCTCCGCCGTCTCCTGTGCCGTCTGGTCGGCGACGTCCTCCGCCGTCTCCTGTGCCGTCTGGTCGGCGACGTCCTGGCCGTCGCCCTGGTCGTCGTCCTTGCGACAGCCGCACCGGCACTCCCACGCGCAGGCGTGGTCGGCCAGCCACACCTGAGCCTGGGTGGTGTGCTTCGGGCCGGTCGCGGTGGGGGTGGGGTGCTGGTGGGGTTCAGCGTGGTGCGCAGCGTGGGTCCCGCCGGTCCGCATCACGTGGCCCATCGGGCGGCGCAGCGGCTCGTGGCGGGGGCAGCGGTGGTGATCGCCCCGTTCACAGGCCGGGCACCCCCACTGGCACGCGCAGCTGGTCCAGTAGCCCGGCAGATCGCGGTAGGAGCGGCGCATGGCCGGGGTCCAGGCGGTCTCGCGGATCTGCGCGGCAACAGCGTCGGTCAGCGGCGGCGGGGTGGCGGTCATCAGGTGATCTCCTCAGAGTGCGTCGGTGGCGGGCTGGCGGAGCTGCGGGTCAGGCGCGGTGCCAGATCAATCCGGGTCCGGTGGCGCGCAGCTCGCGCCAGATCAGGGCGGCGGCCACGAGCACGACCGCGACCACGCCGACCTTGACGGCCAGGACGGCGACCTCGGGCCAGCGCGCCGCCGCCAGGGCCGCGGAGGTGGCCAGCGTCGGGCCGGGGGCCAGGTAGACGGCGGCGGTCAGGGCGACCAGCAGGACCAGAGCGGCGGTGATCATCGGGACTCCCATCTGAGAAGTTTTAAAACTTCTCTCGGTGGACCTCCGGGACCTCGGCCCCGGGTGGTGCAGGAACTCCAGGATAGCAGTTTTAAAACTTCCAGGCCAGCGCAACGGCATGATCATCTCTGGTTGGGGGCGCGGAAATCGGGGTTTCGGCTGTGGATGGTGATCACCGCGCGGGGACCGTAACTCCCGCCGTGGAGCGGTCGGGCGCTGACCTGCGCAAACTCTGGTGGCTATACCTTCCAGAACTCACGTTCTGTCGGGTTAGGGCCAGCGGTGGCCGTCAGGCGTCCAGGGCGCGCACGGCGTCAGGGAGGTCGCCGTGCGCAGGGGCGACGACGGCGGCCAGCTCGCGGGCGCGGGCCAGGGAGGAGGGGACCAGGAGGCGGGTGGTGACAGCCAGGACGCCCTGGTGGTCGGCCTCGGTCAGCTCGCCCCGGGCGGCCAGGATCAGGCCGAGGTCCAGGTGGGCGGTGGCCAGGCGGCGCTGTCCGGCGTAGGTGGTGATGACGTGGCGGGCGGCCTGCTCGGCCTCGGGGGACCCGTCCCCGATCCACGCCAGCGTCGTGGCGCGGTAGGACTCGACCTTGGCGGCGTCGAAGGTGAAGTGATCGGCGGCCGCGGGGCCGACGCTGGCGGGGAGGCGGGCCGCGGTGGCCACGACGTCGTCCAGGGCGCGGCGGGTGGCCGGGCCGTCGCCGGTGCGGGCGGCGGCGCGGGCGCGCTGGGCGTGCAGCTGGGCGCGGACCGAGGTGGCCGGGCCGGTGTGGGCCAGTCCGGCGGCGGCGTGGGCGTGCACGGCCGGGTAGTCGTCGGCCAGCAGCGCCCGCCAGGCCGCGATCTCGTGGGTCCAGGCAATCAGGTCGCCGTGGTCGGCGTGCTGGCCGAGGGCGCGGCCGGTGGCGGTGGCGGTGTCGGCGGCGGCGCGGCGGTCCAGGTCCACGGCCAGGCAGGCGCGCAGCAGCGCGAGCCATCCGGCGGCCACCAGCAGCTCGCGGCGCTGGGCCAGGGTGGCGCGGGCCTCCAGCAGCGGAGTAATTCGGCGCAGGTCGCGGCCGACCTGTTCATACAGCAGCGGCGGCGGCTGGACGGGGTAGGCGCGGCGGGCGTCCATCACGCGGGCGGTGATGGCGTCCAGGGTGGCGGCGGATACGTCGCTGGCGGCCAGGCGCTCCAGCAGCTCGGCGGCGGCCGGGTCGGCGTCGGGGTCGTCGGCCGACTGGGGCGCGGCCGCCAGCTGGCGCGGGTCCAGGTCCAGCGTGATCGCCAACGCCTCCAGCCAGGCGGTGGGGCGGCGTCGGCCGCGCTCCCAGCGGGACACGTCATGACGGGTCAGGGCAGCGGTCCCGGTCAGCGCGCAGAGGGCCATGGCCACCTCCGCCTGGCTCATTCCGGTCGCGCGGCGGGCGGCGCGCAGCATGTCCGGGAGCGGGGTGCGAGCGTCCATCCTGCGTCTCCTCGACGTCCAGGTGTGGGCCAGCGGCTGGGGGCGCGGCTGGCTCCTCCATCATGACGCCCCCCGGTGCTGGGATGAGTGACACTCCGCCTACGGGCGGTGATTCCACCTGATGCACCCAGGGAGGACCCACGATGATCTGCGAGACCCAAGGACCGGCACGGCTGGCGGCGCTGCTGATGGCCTGCCGCGCCCACCACATCGGAGCCGACCTGGTCGGCGTCGGTGACATGCTGCGGCTGCGGGTGCAGCTGACCGCCTCCCAGGAGCTGGATGTGCGGTGCACCGTCCGCGCCGACGACGACGGTCGCCTGTGGTACTTGGCGGTGGCCGACGGCCGTGACCTGCCGATCGCTGAGGCGTACGACGTCACCGGCGCCCTGGTCACCCTGCGAGGGATGATCGCCAACGCTCGCACGTCCTCCTCGACCGTGAGCGCCGCCGCGTCCAGCGGCGGCTGAGGAGGAGGGGAAGGCACGGCCCCGGACACACGGCCTGCTGGCCGGTCCGGGGCCGTGTCGTGTTCGGGCCGGGCGGGTCAGTGGTCGGCGCGTTCGGGGTCGCGGGTGGGCAGGTGGTCGGCGGCCGCCGCCAGGGCGCGGGCGGCACTCTCCAGCGCCTCGCCTGCCTGGGCCAGCGCCGTGGCCGCGCGGGCGGCCCGCCGGGCCTGGGCCTCGCTGGGCAGCGGGCGCACAGCAGAACCGCCGGCGCCTTCGCGGGCGGCCGGGCCGGTGGCCGGTGCGGCGGGGTCCAGGGCGTGGGCCAGGGCAGCGGTGGTGCTGGTCAGATGGTCGGCGGTCTCGGCCAGCTGGGCGACGGTCCATCCGGCCTCCTCCAGGCGGAGGGGATCGCGGCCGTCGGGCAAAGCGCCGGGCACCTCCTGGGCGACGGCGGCCAGGCGCCGGGCTTGGACGGCCAGGGCGGCGGCCGCGCCGCTCACCAGGTCGGTGGTCGGCACCTCGCGCGTGAGCAGCACGCGGCGGGTCCAGCCGCCGGGCCACGCCTCCCGGTACAGCTCAGCACGCGACCAGCCCGCCAGCTGGGGGAAGGCGGCCAGGTGCCGGTGCAGGTGGGTCCAGGCCAGCGCTTCCTCGGTGCCGGTCTCCAGCGGAGCCTCAGCGCGGAAGGCGACCACGGTCGGGGCGTCGTCAGGGGCAGCCGCAATCTCAGCGGTGATCCGCAGTTCGTAGGCGGGCATCGGGTCCTCCTCGGCCGGGGCGGCCAGGTCGGTGGTGGGGGGATACTCGGGGTGCGGGCCCGCCCTGGGTGCATCAGGGCGGGCCCGTGCGCTTCACGGGTGGGCGGCCGTGGATCCCGGCCGGGCCGACTCGGCGGCGGCCGCCGAGCAGCGGGTGGAGCAGTAGGAGGAGAAGGGGCGGCCGTCGCGGTGGCGCTGCATCAGCGGCTCACCGCAGGTCTGGCAGTTCAGCGGGAGAACGGCCAGGGCGTCGGGGTGGGCGGGGGCGTCGTGGTCGGGTAGCGGGCGCTCGATCTCGGTCAGGGTGATGCGCCCGGCGCGAAACGCCCTCGGGTAGTCGGTGCCCTCGGGGTGCAGCCGCGCATACAAGGGGATGACCTCGTCGGCCCTGTGGGGGTCGGTGGTCAGCTCCTGGAGGCGGGCCAGATGGTCCAGGTCGTCGGCCTCGGCCCACAGCGTTTGGGTGCCGCCGTCGGGGGTGCGGTGCTGAATGGTGAGCGGGATCCGGCCGTCGGTGACGCCGCGGCGGGCCCGCAGGGTCAACATGTGGTCGATCTGCCACAGGTCGCCGTCGGAGACGGTGATCCATCCGGCCTCGACCAGCCAGCGGACCCACACCGGCTCCAGACCGGGGTCGGCCTCGAACTCCTGGATCGAGACCTGGTCCCAGGCGTAGGCGATGGTGCGGGCGGCCAGGGCCTGGAGGGCGTCACGGTCGTAGAACTCGGCGCCGCGCGTCTCGCGGGTGGAGGGCGCCAGTTCGCCGGTGACCTGGGCGCGGTAGACGTGCCAGTGGTGGCCGGGGCCGCCGGGCCCGGGGATGCGGCGGCACGCGGCGGTGCGCCAGCCGAAGGTGACCAGCTCCAGGTGACCCACCACGGTCAGCCCGAGTTCTTCGGCGACCTCGGCGGCAGCGGCCGCGCGGTAGGAGGCGACGACGTTCACCCGGCCGTCGGGCCCGGTGACGGTGTGCTCGTCGAACACGTGCCCGGCGCATGGCGCGATGCCCACGGGCGGGGTCGCCCGGGTCAGCAGCAACAGCCGTCCCTGGCCGTCCTCGATCAGGACGCCTACGGAGGCGTTGTCGCAGGTCTTGGTCATGGGTCAGGTCCTTTCGGTGTGGGGGGTGCGGCGGACGCGGCGCTGGCCGACCTCGTCGCCGACGGCGGCCTGGACCTCGGCCAGGCGGGCGCGGGCCCCGGCCAGCAGATCGGCCAGGGTCTCGGTGGTGTTGCCGGTGCTGCCGGGCCGGTCCTGCTCCTCGGCCAGCATTCGCTGGTAGACCTGGGTCTTGCGCCGGGCGTAGCCGACCTCCAGGGCGGCCAGCTGGGGGTCATCGGGCGGAAGGTCGAAGCGCAGGCGGGCCAGCAGGGCCCCGGCGACGGTCAGCAGCGCCACGTAGTCGTGGGCGGTGGGCGTACTGGTGTGGGCCTCCACGGGCTGGCCTGCGACCGGGTCGCCCGGGTCGGTGCGGGGCAGTGCCGGGGCGGTGGCCGGGTGCTGGCCGACCCACCGCGTCAGCCGCTCGGCGGCCTCGACGGGGTCGGCGTAGCCGTCGGGCACCTGGCCGTGGGCGGTCAGGGTGCGGCCGGTCAGCCACCAGATCACCGCTGCCTCGTCCAGCTCCCGCACCAGCGGGTCGTAACGCTCGTGGGCGGCCTGGCGGCTGATCCCCAGCGCCTCCCCGACCTGGGTCCAGGACGCGCCCCGGCGGCGGTCGCTGGCCACCGCCAGCGCCACCAGGTGCTCGGCGGCCTCGCGGACCCGCCGGGCGTACTCGGACGCGGCGGGCCGCGACTCCCACTCATCGGCGTAGGTCGGCACCAGCTGGGCGGCCAGGTCCGACACCTCGGCGGCCGCCACGCTGACAGCGATCCTCAGCCGCTCGGTGCGGCTGATCTCCTCATCCCTCATACTGTCAAGTCTCCCTGACGCCCCGGAGAGCGTCAAGAAATCCTGACAGGTGGCCAGTGGTGGACGCCGTGGCGGCCTCGGCCCCGTGCGGCCCTGCTGGCGTAGGGCCTGCGCCCCGTGACCGCCCGGCCCTCGACCGGCGACCGGCCGCCGCCTGCCTTCGTCGTCGCCGCGATCGGGCCCGGCCCCGTGACCGGCGGCGCCTCCGGTGGGGCCCCGGGCCGAGGGGCGACCGGGTCGGCCCCGGCCAGGACGCTGTTACGTGCGGGCCGAGCCCGGCCCGTGACCTGCCCTCCTCCCCTTTTTTGCCCGAGCCGACGAAGCGTTCAGCCAGCGGGCCGCAGGTTCGGTCAAGGGTCGGCGTAGCCGATCACGCAGTGACGCCCGACGGGCGCCCTTGACCGGTTCTGGGGCCCGCGTACTCTCCGGCCTCGGGTCGGGCAGGAAAGGGGAGGAGAGTACGCGCCCGGCCCGCACCCGGCCAGATCAGCCCAACCCCGGGTCCGGCCTGGCCGGGGTTCCCCGGGTCTGTTGGTAAGGGCGGGCGTCAGTGGCGGCCGCGCGCCCGGCTGAACCGCCAGGCGGGCGACTGGCCGAACCGGCCGCGGTGGCGCGGCCGTCCGGCCTGGCCGAACCGCTCCGCCAGCTCGTCGGCAGTCGTGCCGACGGGGGCGGGGCTCGACCCGTCCGGGACCGGGCGGCCGTCCTGGCGCTCGTGGTCGGCGGGCTGGGGCTCGATGGGGTCCATGGATGTCCTTCCGAAGGCGGCCCCTGGTGGGGCCTCGTCGCCCCTTCCGTGCTCCGGCGCCTGGGTCCACAGCATGTCCGTGCCCACCGAACTCAGATCCTCCTCCGTGGGGCCCATCGGTCGGCCCCGGCCCCGTGGGACCCGCGCGGGATCACCTGCGCCCCGTGGTGGCCGCACTCCGCGCACGTCAGCACCACCGCAGCAGAGGGCAAGCAACCTGGAGGCCAGGGCCGTCAAGGCCCTGGCCTCCAGGTTGTGCGGCAGCCGATCCCCCCAGCCGGGCACTTTCAACGGCCACGCTGGGGATCGTCAGGGCTGCATGGGTGACCGCCTCACTCCCCGGTCAGCCGGGCCGCGCGTTCCTCGGCCGCGAACGGCGCGGGGAACTCGGCGGCCAGCTCGTCGGCCTCGGCCGGGTCAGGGTCAAGGAACTGGGAGGTCGGCGGGTCGAACGCCGACCGCATGTAACAGTCCGCGCACAGGTCCCATGACCAGACCAGGGGACGGTGGTGGCCGCACTGGCTGCACCGGCCGCGCTGGTCGGCGAACGTCGCCTGGTGGGTGGCCTGGCGCTCGGCGGCGCGGCGGGTGCGGGTGGCGGCGTGCTCGGGGTGGTACAGCTCGGCGAACGTCGCGGCGGGCGGGGCGTAGGTCTCGGTCAGGCCGTGGTGGGGGAACAGGTCCATGCACACCCGGGCGGGCTCGCCGCGCTCGGGCCAGCCGGGGCCGAACACATCGCCCCACGGCCACCGGGACCCGGGCACCCCCACCTGGAGTTCCCCGGCCAGCGTGGCCGCGCGCTGGCGGTCGCTGACCCACGCGGCCACCTGCCAGCCCTGCTCGGGGCTCCAGACACGCAGGCAGAAACGCGGGATCTGGGTGGCCGGGATGCGGGGATCGCAGACCGGCTCGGGGACGGGCGCGGGGGAGGTGGGCCGAACATCCGGCGGCACCTCCCGGTCGAACCGGGCGGGGCGGTGCGGCCGGGGCGCGGCGGGGGCCTGGTACGCCTGGTGGCTCACCCGGTGGCCGTCGGGACCTGGTGCCCAGATCTGGGCGCGCTGGGCTCCGCCGTGCCAGATCACGCTGGCGCGGGCGACGGTGTCGGCCCACGGGGCGGTGGGGCACCACGCCGCAGTGGACCAGTGCGGCTCGGCCCCCTGGTAGGTGCCCTGCACCCCGTGGTCGTAGCCGTAGGCGTGGAACACCTGCACCTCAAACGGCACCTGGGGAAAGGGCGGCGGGGTCGGGCCGGGCACGGGGCGGCGGCCGGTGAGGGCCTGGTCCAGGGCGTCGGTGTACTTGGCGCCCTGGCGCGCGGCCGCGCGGGCCTTCTTGGCGGCGGTCGGCTGCTGCTTCGGCACGCTGCTGCTCCGATCTCAGCTCGGGTCCCACGCCCCCGGCCGGACGGGCTGATGCAGACGGCCGGACAAGACTGCACTCACGCGGGCCCCGTGAGACCTTCACCGACGGTGCCGCGCGGCGTGGGCGCTGCGGCGGCGGCTTCCGGCGTTCGCGTCATGCCGGTAGGCGAACCATAACCCGCGCCACCGACAAAGCGCCGGCGCCGCGGACGCAGGCGGGTCACCTGCTGGCGGCCGGGTCGTCCCGGTCGGCCGCGGCCACCTTGGGAGCCGGGGCGTGCCGCAGCTCGTAGACGGCCTGACGGCTCATCCCGGCCCGGCGACCAAGATCGGTGTCGGACCGGTCGGCCGGGTCACCCCACGACAGGACCCGGGCCAGGACGGCCTGGCGAGCCAAGCGGGCTTGGCGCAACTCCTGCTCGGCGGCCTTCACGCGCCGGGCGATCGGCTCCAGCTCGGCGCGCACGGCCTGGCGCAGGGTGGCGCGGTGCTGGGTCAGGTAGTCCAGCGGCGCGGTCAGGTGGTGGCCAGAGCGGGCGGCTTCGGCCTGGGCGGCCTCGGCGACGGCGGCCAGCTCCCGATCGGTGGTGTCGGCGGTGATTGGGACCGCCCGGGACTGCCACCACCTGGACGCCTCCACCGGTTCGCGGCCCTTCAAGTGCGCCTGGCGGTAGCCATACAGCCAGGCGCGGGCCCCGACCAGGGCCGGTTCACCGCTGTAGTACTCCGGCTCGCGCACCTCGGGATTCCCCAGCCGCTCCAGGATCTGACGGTTGCGGTAGAGGGCGGTCTCGGTGAGGAACTGCGCCTCCTCGTCTAGCTGTTGGGAGGTGCAGTCGGCCCAGGTGGGATCGACCAGCTCCGGATACACCCGGACGGCCTGGTCCATGTCGATCAGCCACGGGCGACGGCCCAACGGCGGCAGAGGACGGCGGGCCATCGCCCGCGCGATGTCGTAGGCGGCCGATGCCGCCTCGGCGCTCCAGTCCAGGTCCTCGGTCCCCGGGACCGGCACCAGGTGGTCGATCAGGTGTGCAGCCAGCGGGGCCAGCTCCTGCGCCAGCTGGTTGCCCTGCTCACACGTCAGGTAGGGACGCTCCTCCAGGCCGCTATCGATCACCCAATACATCCGATCGGGGACCCGGTGCAGCATCGTGCAGCCCCACAGCTCCCCGGGGTAGTACTCCGGGCCCCGGTCGGACTTACGCCAGTCCGCCCCGTGGAAGTAGATCTCGCAGGCACGCACATGCACCACGATGTGCTGATAGCGTCCGGCGCGCACGCGCTCGGGCACCGGCTGGCGCTCAAACTCGGCACAAAGCGCTGGGTCGTCCTGTGCGGAGGCTTGGCGGGCCGCCCACGCCTTGTAGTCGGCCAGAGACGGGATCGGGGGCAGGTCCTCCGGCAGCCTCCACCAGACAGAAACCTTGCTTGTCATGCGCTTGACCCTTCCTTGCGGATACGTCAAGTGGATGACGCAGCAAGAGGAAGCGTCAAGCGCATGACACATGTATGGCCAGGGGCGGTCAGCTGTCGCTGGCACCCAGAGCTGACTCGATCTCCGCCAGGTAGGTGCGTAGATCGGCGGCCAGGGCTTGAAGGTCTGCGGGGTTGGTGCGGGCCACGTCGGCCAAGTGGACCCCGGTGGCCTGCTGCAAGCTGCGACGGATCACCTTGGCGTGGGCGGTGAACTCGTCGGCGGGGGTGGGTTCGTCGGGTTCGGGGTGGTACTCGCCTTGCAGATAGGCGCGCACGCGGGCGGTGGCCTGCTGTTCGTCCCAGCGATCACGCGGCAGGATCGCCACCACGTCCTCCAGCAGGTCGCCGGTTACCTTGGCCGGGTCGATCTCCACGGCGGTCTGGTACACGGCCACGGCGGCGCCCTCGCCGTGTGCCTTGGCCAGCGGCACCAGGGCGCGCACCTGGCGCTGGCTGATGTCTCCCGTGGGAGACAGTTTCTCGGCCAGGGACCAGGCGTCGATGAGGCGGTATGCCTGGGCGCGGGACATGTCCCAGCGGGCCCGTAGGTACGCCTCGAACGAGGGGTAGGGATCGCGGTAGAGCCCTTCGTCACGGATGGCTTGCAGTGCCCGGCCCGCCGCCACGAAAGCCTGCTTGAGCCTGTGGATGGCTGCTTCGCATGCCTTCAGCCGGTCTTGCTCCTCGGGGCTGAGCGGGCCCTGGGGGTCCTCCACCTGTCGGGGCCGGGGTACCTCGACGGGCAGGGGAGGGCGGTGGTCGAGGGTCGGGGCGGCGCTGATGGCGGCGGGGTCGCCCTCGCCGGTCTTCATGAGCACGCGCCGACCCTTTCCCTTATCGATCAGCTTGCTCACAGTCCGAAATCCTCTCCGCTGAGTACGTGGTCCAGGAGTTGGCCATAGGCGGTGAGCAGGAGTTTGGCGTACTGTCCGCCCGCCAGGGTGAGCGGCACGCAGGCATACCGGGCCTCTTCGCGCACCGCATACTCGGTCAGCTGCACATCCAGGACCTCATCAGGCCACTGTTCGAACAGGTCGGCCTCGATCCGGTCGTGGATGGCGCGCCGGTCGTGCTCGCGCGGCACGATGGTCCGAACGATGCCGCTGTAGCGAAGATCGGGGTTGGCGCCCTGGCGGCTGAGCCGCAAGGAACGCCGCGCGTGCACAACGCCCTCGTAGCCGTCGGTGGTGAGGCTGGAGGGGATCAACACAGTGTCGGCGGCGGTCAGCACCGCGGCGACCAGCTTCCCCGCCGGGCGGGGTGGGGTGTCGCACAACACTAGGTCCACCTCGCCGTCCAGGGCCCTGAGCGCGCGGGCTAGACGGCCCTCGATGGGGTTGGGGTCGGTCTCACGATGGGCCAGGGGGCGCTCTGCGGCAATGACGCGCACCGTGGACGGCCAGTCAGGCCCGGCGGGCTGCAACGCATCGTGCACGGCCTCGGCCGGGTCGATGGGGTCGCCGTGGTCAGGGATGGCCAGCAGGTCGTTCAGCGTGGGGATCTGTGAGGTGTCGGTGATGCCGAGTTCGGCGGTGGCGCTGCCGCGGGGGTCGGCGTCCACGACCACGACGCGCATTCCGCGCTCGGCGGCCACGGCGGCCAGGCCGTTGGTGGTGGAGGTTTTGCCGACGCCGCCCTTTTCGGAGTACTGCGCGCAGACCAGCACGTGGGCCTCCTTCCTGCGCCCCGTGGCCGGGGCAGTCTCGCTCATGACGGCGCGGTCCGGGACTGGTGCGCCGGTGGGTGTCGGGGACACCCTGCCAGACCCTTGGGGGACAGGGGATCATCGCAGCGACCTCAGCACAGATATCCGCAGGGAGAACAGCAGCAGGACCCCGGACGTGCCGGGGTCCTGCTGGTGAGCGGTCAAGCAACGGTCGGGCGAGATGCTCAATCGCCGGAGATTCAGATCTCGATGGCCAGGGCCTCACTGAGGGCTTGGCGGGCGGCCCGCCACTCCGGGGCGGCCAGGGCGTCGATGGCCTGCCGGGCCGCGTCGTCCCAGCCGTGGGCGTGGCCGAGATGGTAGAGGCAGCAGCCGTACCGGGCCACCTGTGGCAAGTGCTGGACCGTGCGGCAAGCGGGGCACACGGACTCGTCGTCGGTCTCGACGGTCAGCATCTGAGCCAGCAACCGCGCGGTACGCGCCAGATCATGGATCGATGCCAGCGGGATCACCTGGTCGGTGGCGGTGATTGCGCCCGCCTTGTCCTCGATGGTCTCGATCTCCTCGACGGTCAATGGAGTGAACGCGGCCCTCCGGATGGGCTGGGTGTCCATCGGGGTCCTTTCTAGAACAGGGCGTCTTGGCCCTGAATGGGGCTGGTTCGGGCGCGGCGGCCTCGCCGCGATGGTGCTGGACGAGCGGGGGTGGGCTCCTCTCGCGGATGGGGTGCCGACGGATCGGCCGGCGCGCGGGTCGGACACGGGCAGACCCATCGCAGACAGCGGGCGGGCATCTGGTGAGGCGGCATCCGACAGGCACAGTCGGTGAACAGGCCAGGCGCGCTGGCGAACCGCTCGCGCAGGGCCGGGGGCCACACGGTCTCCCGGATCTGGGCGGCGTCGGCCTGGGTGAGGACCAGGGGCCGCCGTAGCCGTCGGGTGAAGGGGATCACCTCGATACGGCCGTCTCGGCGGCGGACCGCGACATTGCGGGGCCCGCCGCCGGGGCCCCAGCGGGCGACCACGGTGACCGGCTCGGGCGGGGTGCGGTATCCGCTGAGCCGGTCACCCGGGTCCAGGTAGACGCGGCCGATCATCACAGGGCTTTCTCAGCGCAGGTCTTGTGTCGGGGCTTGCCGGTGTCGGGGTCGCGCAGCAGCGCGGGCCGTCCGCAGTCCACGCACGGCCGAGGGTCGCCGACCTTGGCCGGGTTGGCCTTCGCCCAGTCCAGGTGCTTCCTCGTCGTCATGACCGGCGCTCCTTCTGCCGGTCGTAGTCCTCGCGCAGGGCCTGGGCCTCACGGTCGGCGGCGTCTCGAACGCGGGGGTCGGGGTGGGACCGGGCCGTGTCGTTCAGGCGCTGGACCTGGCGCATGTAACTGGAGAAGTCCACGTCCTCAGCCCCCGATCGGGGTCGTGGACCAGGTGGCGGTGCAGGCGCCGCACACCCACACGTCCAGGTCCGGGTGGCCGACCTCGCCGACGCGGTAGGACCAGCGGACCCACCACGTGCTGTTGCACGAGGGGCACAGCGGGACCTGGTCGTCGGCCAGCTGGTCGGGCGCGGTGTGGCGGCACCGGCACGGGGTCATGGGGTCGGCCAGGCAGCACGGGCAGGTGATGCGGCCGACGGGCGGGTTCCACATCGCGCCGGTGTCCAGGCAGAGCAGGCACCGGGCGGGCGTCGAGATGATCGACAGGCTGGTTTGCGCGATGATGCGCATGGGTCTTCTCCCTGGTCTGGTCAGGTGAGTGGATCAAGAGCCCCGGCAGGTGTTGGCGCACCGGTCGGGGCTCGCTGCTTGTCAGCCCCACCTCCTCGAACTCCTCGAACTTCCTGATTGACACCGTCTCTCTAGCTAGCTAGCTTGTCAACTAGCTGGCGAGATAAAAAGGTGGTGGGGTGCAGGGCCAGACAGCTAGACAGCTCGCCTTTATGGTCGGGAGGACGACACAAGGGCCTGTCGACATCAAGGGGGAGCCATGGCCGACCAGCCCGACAAGGAGGAGAACAAGGTGCAGGCCGCGCCAGAGAAACCCGAGGTACTGGTGCCGCTCGGGACCAAGGTCCGAGAGTCCACGCGCAAGCGGCTGCGGATCTACGCGGTCCAGGAAGAGATCGAAATGCAGGAGGTCGTGGATCACGCGCTCGACGCGTTCCTGCGCGAACGCGGTTACTGATCCTCTACCGACCCCAGACGGCGCTACCCGCCAAGACAGCCACCGCCTGGGGCCCACAACCAGAGAGGTGAATCTCTGATGCGTTTTCCGAGGATATGGGAAAGATCGCGCGACACCGAGGGGCCGATGGCTCCTCCGCGCGTCGTGAACGCCGGGGACATCGAACCGGCTACGCCGTGGCTGCCCCACGACGACGGAGTCCGCGAAGTACGGCACTACCAAGTGCGCACCGGACGCCAGGGCGGCCGGGACTGGCTGTCCGGCGGTCTGCTGTGGATCGCGGGCCTGGTGATGGTCGGCGCGCTGGCCGGGGCCGGGTACGTGGCCTATGAGTCTTTGCGGGCCTTCGCCTTCGAGCACAACGGGCAAGACGCGGCGCGCGCCGCGATCGCGGCGGCCCTGCCGGAGGCAGGCTGGATCTCCATGGCGGTCGTCGCCTTGGTGGCGGCGCTGAGGGGCCGTTCGTCGGCGCGGGCCAGGGTCGGGGTTCTGCTGTTCTTCGGGCTGAGCCTGGGTGCCCAGCTGCTCTATGCCGAGCGCTCCATAGAGGGCTACGTGGTGGCGGTGATCCCGCCGCTGGTGCTGGCCTGGATGCTGGAAAGCTTCGTGGTGGAGGTCCGGCGCTGGGTGAGCACCCGCCGCAACCTGGATCTCGATGAGTCCCCGATCCTGTCCAGCGTGTTGGGCGCGCTGGTGCGTATCCCCTGGGCGCTGGGACGGGTGGCGTTCTGGCTGGTGCGCCTGGCCTTCGACCGGGGCGGGACCTGGGGCGGCCTGCGTGAGTGGGTGCTGGACACCGCACCGCTGGCCCCCGGCCGCACGGCAGCCTCCCTGCGAGCCGAGCAGGCTCTGGCGCTGGCCGACGGAGCCTCGCAGACCGTCGAGCAGGTGCGCCAAGAGTCGCGCGCCCAGATCGAGGACGAGCGCCGGCGGGCGGCCGAGCAGATCGAGGCGGCCCGACAGGAAGCCCGCGACCAGGTGACGGCGGCCGAGCAGCGGATGGCTGAGCAGCTGGAGCAGCTGCGGACCGAGTCGGCCGAGCAGCTCCGCGGAGCGCAGCAGTCCGCCGACGCTCGGGTGACGCGGATCCAGAACGAGATGGAGTCGGTGCGGGCAACGGCGGCCGCGCAGATCCACGACCTGGCCCAGCAGCTGGAGGACGAGCGCCGGACGGCGGCTCAGCAGGTGAGCGGAGTGCGGGAGGAACTGGCCCGGCAGCACCGCCAGCAGATCCAGCAGCTCCAGCAGGAACTGGAGGATGCGCGCCAGCAGGCCATGGCTGACCGTGCGCAGCTGGTGCGCCTCAACAACGCGCAGGAACAGCAGCTCCAGGAGCTGCGGCACCAAGTGGCCGACCTGTCGGCGTCGGCGCCCAAGCGACAGCGGCTGATCGCGGCCTATGAGGCCCTGGGACGGCGAGGGGACCCGCGCTACGGCGACCGGTCGGCGGTCGGCGAGATCGCCCGGGAGTTGGCTGGTCAGGCGGGCCTGGAGTCGGAGGGCACCGCCCGGCACTACCTGGCCGAATACCTGCGCGACATGCCCGTCAAGGGCAGCGACGGCAACTCGGTGCCGTCGGAAGTGTCACACTCGGCCGTCAAGATCGGATCTAACGGTAACGGGGTGAACGGGTCGTGAAGCGTCGCAACGAAAGCCAGACGGCGACCGGAGCGACGAAAGCGCGGTCCGTTCTCGCACGCTTCGGGGGGATCACGGGAAGGGGCACGATGCGCAACGTCGAGCGGGGCCGACGGCCTCGGTTGTCCACGACCATCATCAAGCACCGCCCGGCGGGTCTGGCGGGGCTGACCGGAGCGGCGGCGCTGGGCCCGCTGGCTGACCGGCCGTCCCGGTCGCCGTCACCGTCCCACCAGCAGCTGCCCGGCCCGCACCTGCCCGACTGGATGACGCTGGCCAATCCCTGGCTGTGGCTGCTGCCGGTGGCCATCATCGCCGTGGTGGGCCTGGTCGTGTTCGCCACCAGCGGAGCCCGAAGCGGAGGGAACGATGGCCAGCGAATGGAGCTGCGCGCCCGGCTGTGGCTGCGCCTGCACCCGGGCCTGGGCTACGCCCGTCAGTGGGAACTCCGCACCGTCTACGGGCTGACCCGGCCGCGGCTGAAGGCCAAGCGGCTGCACCCGACGCTGTCGCGGCGTGACCGGTGGCTGGGCGACCCGCGCCAGTACGCGGTCTACCTGGGCAAGCACCGGCTGTTCCACCGTCTGTGGATGGGCATGGAGACCGGGTTCCTGGTGCTGGGCATCCCTCGGTCGGGCAAGTCCTCGTGGCTGATCGGCCGCATCGTGGACGCGCCCGGTCCGGTGCTGGCGACCTCGCTGCGCGGTGACCTGGTCAAGGCCACCATCGCTTTGCGGTCGGCTCCGGTGGCATGGGCCTACCGGCCTTTGACTCCGCTGCCCTCGCTGCTGGCCGCCGCTCCGGCCGCCGCGTTGGCCAGCGGGTTCTGGCACGCTCTCCAGCTGGCCGCCGTGGCCGCCCTGGCGGCCTGGGTGATCGAGCGGCTGGTGTCGCGGCACCTGGCCCGCCGCGCTCGCGCCGCCGCCCGCACCCCGCGCCCGGTGTGGGTACTCGACCCTCAGAACGTGTCGGGGTTCGCTCGGACCCTGCCGTTCTCTCCGGTCGCCGGGTGTGAGGACCCGCTCATGGCCAAGACGACAGCGGCCTACATGGTCGAGGCGGTCAACGCCTCGGGCGTGCAGAACTCGGCGTTCTGGGAGAACTCCGCCGCCCAAGCACTGCGGAGCATGCTGCACGCGGCGGCTCTGGGTCACTACACCCTCATGGACGTCTACAACTGGGTGTTGACCCTGGATGAGACGCCGCTGAGGGTGCTGCGCTCCGACGAGCGCGCGGCCCGGTCGGCGGCCGCGGAGATGCAGCAGTATCTAGAGCTGCCTGCCGACACCCTCAAGGGCGTTCAGAAGACCCTGTCCAACTGCCTGGACTTCCTGTCCGACCCGCGTGTGGCCTCCATGGTGTGCGACCCGCGCGCCGGGTCCCTCAACATCGACCAGCTGTTGGAAGACCACGGAACGCTGTACATGGTCGCCGACGACCAGGCGCACAGCACGCTCGGGCCGCTGTTCGCCGCGCTCGCCGGGCGCGTGATGGACCGGGCCCGGCAGAAGGCGGCCGAAACGCCGCGCGAGCGCCTGGACCCGCCGCTGACCATGGTGCTGGACGAGACCGCCGACACCTGCCCCGGGCCGCTGGCCTCCTGGGCGCGCACCTCGGCAGGCTGGGGCATCGTCCTCATCGCCACCGTCCACAACCCTGACCAGCTGGTGGCCAAGTGGGGCGCGGCGGTCGCCAAAGACATCATCTCCAGCCTGGGGGTCAAGGTCGCGTGGGGAGGCCAGCAGGTCCGCGAACACGCCGAGATGATCGCGTTCATGTGCGGTACCCGCCGCGTGCGCGAGGTGACGCCCGACGGGCGCGGCGGCCGCACTCGGGGCCGGGGCACCCGTGAGGAACCGGTGATGACCGCCTCCGAAATGATGATGTTGCCCGATAACTTCGCGCTGGTGGCCGCGGCCCGAGCCAAACCCACGATCATCAGGGTGGAGCGCGCGTGGAAGCGCCGTGACGTCAAGGCGGCCCGCCGCCGTCCCTACGTCCCGCCGTCTCCGGCGGTGGCCGACCTGGCGGCTGCGCCCGTCCTGCGGCCCACCGCCCAGTCTGGCCCCGACGCGCCGCTGGCTGAGCAGGACCACCAGGCCGAACAGTTCGACCAGGATCTGAACGCCCTGCTGCGTGGTGAGGTGCCGCCGTCCGCACCCGGCGGCCGCCCTGAGCAGCAGCCGACCACCCCGGGCCAGCAGCAGGCCGACAGCTGGCCGACCTGGGAGACCGAACCTCAGCGGCCCGAGCCCCAGTCGGGGCAGCAGCCGCCCTCGTGGCCGCAGTCCTCCACCACCGACCCGTGGCCGTGGAGGGGCGAGTGAGCGACCAGGCCACCCCGCCCGCCGCCGGTGCCTCCGGTGCTGGCGGCGGGGGAGACCTCACCAGCAGCCCGGTCAGCGGCGCCGACATCCTGGCCGGTCTGGCGGCCCTGGCCGCCGAGATGGGCACACTCCAGGGCCGTCTGGAGGACCTTCAGGCCGTCGAGGGAGCCCTGGCGGCCCTGGCAGAGCAGGTCAACGGGCTGCGCGCGGTCACCGACGAAGTAGCCGCCATCCGCGACCAGGTCCAGGCCCTGGCCGACAGCGAGCGCGACAGCGGCCCGCCGCGGCCGCTCGACTGGAACCACATCCCCGACGACGAAAAGGCCACGACGCTGGAGGATCTGGCCGCGTGGGTGCGAGATGTGCTGCTGGTGGGCTGGCCGTCCCTTCGGCGTGATCTGCGCGCCTGCTGGCCACGGCACGTGGAACTGGTCAATGCGGTGTTGTGGCTGCGCTGTGCATGGGCGACCGCCTATGACCACAAGGGCGGCCGTGCCCATCACGTCGCAGAGTTCTGGCGGGCCGTGGGTGACGTGCGGACCTTGGCGCGGGACCTGACCGGCAAGTGCCCCCGCCCTGGGGAAAAGACGGCGCATGAAGTGCCGCTGGCGCCTCGTGACGACAGAGCCGCCGCCGCGCAAGCCATGCGCGATCAGGCCCTAGGCACTATCCGGGCACTTCAGCGTCAAGCGGTAAATCCGCGGCTCGATCCGGCCCGCCGCGAGGACGCCGATACGCAATGGCGGCAGCTGGTCAGGGACTGGCGAGTCAGCGAAGAGGAGTTCCGCACCTACCAGACCGCGACGCGCATGACCGAACAGGCCGAGAGGGAAGCGGCCTACACGCCAGGCGACCAAGACGCCGCGGCTCCCGCAGCAGGGGACTAGCAGCAGATAACCGCAGGGCATCAGCAAGAGGCCGGGACGTATGTCCCGGCCTCTTCGCATGGCCAGAGGAACTCAGAGAGCTACCAGGGCGGGTCGTCGCAGCTGGCGCACAGCCACATCAGACACGCCTCAACGCCAACCACAAACGACTGCCCGCGACCCGGCGGGAACGCCCCAGCCTGCAACCGGTCCAGGGCCTCGCGCTGCTCACGTTCCATCTCCCCTACCGTGGGGAGCGCGCCGTCTGCGTGGCGGCCCGACAACGGCGCGGCCCGGGTCACGCCGGTCGCCCACGCAATGGCCTGCAAGATCCCATCGGCGTAGTGCTGGGTGCTCTGGTCCAGGTCGCGCCGTTGCCGGTCGGCGCGGATCTCCTGCACCAGCTCCGCAATGCGCTCGGGAGGGCGGATCACCGTCATGGCGTTCCACGCCTCCCACTCACGCGGCCGCAACCCTCGGGCACTGGCCCCGCCCGCGTTCAACCGGTCGCGCAGAGCATCGCGCTCAGCCTCGGTCAGGGGTCCAGGATCGGCCGGCGCCGTCCCGCCGTAGAGACGACGTCTCTCCTCCAGTGGGATCAGCCATGCTGCCCGGTGGTCGCGATCGCCCATGTCGCTGACGGTAACCCGATTCATCTGCATCAGCCCAGCGACGGGCCACCCATGGAGGGGCCATCACGACGCGGAGGCGGCGGGCTGGGAGGCGTCGGCCGCTGGGAGGGGCGCGGGCGTTGGGGGAACGCCTGTCGAGCAACACGGGCGGCCTCGGCAGCCTCCACAGAGGGTGCCTGCTCTCGGGGACTGGGTGATGCCACCTGGCGGGTCTCCACCGCGCGGCGGGCCTCGGCCGTGCGCTGGCGCTGGCGCTGTACCGCCTCGGGCGCGGGCTGGCGGTGTGCTCGCTCGGCCTCGGCGGCTTCCTTCTGCCGCACCGCATCCTGACGCGCCTGGACCACCTGGCGGGCCGCGCGGGCCTGTTCCAGGGCTTGGGCCAAACGCGGATCCGTCGGCGCCCCTTCGCCCAAGCCGAACAGGTCCAGCGCCACCTGACCTTGGATGTGCGCGATCCGCTCGCGGGTCTCCTGCTGCACCTGCGCTGCCCGCTCCACGGCGGCCTGCTGCACCCGGGCGACTCGTTCTGCGGTGGTCTCCTGGATGTGCGCGATCCGCTCGCGGGTCTCCTGCTGCACCTGCGCCGCTCGCTCCACGGCGGCCTGCTGGATCTGCGCTATCGGCTGGTCGCCCCACCCGTCAATGCTCAGCTGGCCGGGGATCTGCTGCGGCGTCTCGTCGGCAACAACGGGGTTGACCTCCACGTCCGGCCCGGCCTGGTCGGGAGTGTGCAGGCGGGGCAACAGGGCCTCATCGACGTCCTGGCGGCGGCGGAGTTCGGCATCCGCGCGCATGGCTGCGATCCGGTCGACCTCGGTCGCGCGGTGCCAGTCACGGCGCGCGTCGTGGATCTCCCGGAGCGTGGCGAGCTGCGTGTGCAGGGATGCGGCCAGGACCTCCTGGCCGCGGGCGCGGTTCTCCAGGACGGCGCGCTGCCGGGGGTCGGCGCTGGCGGCGGCTTCGGCCCGCAGCAACACCGCTTGCTGCTGGTAGTGACGGTGCCGGGTCTCAACCGCCTTGAGCTCCTCGGCCACGTACGGCGGGGCGGTCGCTACCTGCCGCTCGTAACGGGCGCGGGTGCTCCACAACTCACCCAACGACGCCCGCACCTGCTGACCCGGGCGCACACCATGAAGCGCGTCCTGGGCGGCATACCACGCGGCGCGCTGCTCAGGATGCAGCCGCGACGGCTCTACCCCCAGCGTCTCGGTCTCGTCGGCGACCCCGTACATCTCCCGGTAGACCAGCACCCGTCCGGCCCGGCTGGCCCACTCTCCACGGGCCAGGACGTCATCGGCAGGTGGGGCGCCCATCGTGCGCACCAGCCACTCCGGCGGGTCCTCCAGCGCCTGCTGTCCCAGCGTGTGCTCACGCACGTCCAGCTCGGCCGCGATCGCCCGCCGCATCTCGTCAATCTCGGGATCGCCCACGTTGCGGGTGCGGCCGCTCCAGGTGGCGCTGATGACCTCTTCGGCGGGCTCCAGAGTCTTAACGTCCAGGCCACGCTCGGCGGCGGCCTCGGTAATGCGCCAATGCAGCACCTGCGCGATGCTGTCGGCACTGCCCAACTCCCGTTCCTGGGCGGCCAAGTCCAGAATGCGGGCGGCATCACGCCCCGACATCTCGATCTGACGCAGCAGCCTCCCCAGCGACTCCTTGGCCTCATCGGCGCGCAACCGCGCGGCCTGGTCAGGCGACAGGGTCCCGCGCGTCTGGGCCTCGTTGATGTAGCGGTCCGCCAGGTAGTCCCGGCCGGTGCCAGTCCACATCGCGCCCAAGTGCGCGGCGTGGGTGGGCCGCTGCTGCTCGGCCTGCATCGCCTCCAGCGCGGTCTCGGCGCTCTCCTCGCGCCCCAAGACTCCGGCCAGCACCGAGAACCGGTCACGAACCGGCGCCCTCTCGCTCGACGGTGAAGCAAGACCGGCTTGACGGTCGAGCGTGCCTGCTTCACCGTCGAGCGACCCGGCCCGCTGGGTCAGCTCCTGGGCGCGCTCGGCGGCCTGTTCCGGGCCCGGACGAAGGTCGGACACGCGGTCCTCGTCGCACACGACGAACGCCCAGTTCCCATCGGCACCGCGCGTCATCATGACGTAGAACAGGTTCCGCGTCGCTGAGTCGTCAACCAGGCTGTAGGAGCGCCACACAGTGCGCCCCTGCGAAGAGGCGACGGTGGCGGCGTAAGCCAGCTGGACATGTTCGCGCACGTACTCCGACGGAAGCTCCACCACGTGGGAGGTGGAGCGGCCGTCGTTGTCCAACAGTCGCGCAACCAGCTGCCCGTTGGTGACCTCTTCCACTAGCAGAACGTCGCGGTTGGACAGGGTGCGCTCGCTGTCCCCCACGCGGATGCGCTGGTTGTTCTCCCGGGCCACCACCAGGTCACCGACAGCGGCGGCGTTCACCTGCACGCCGTTGGCGTCGTACAGGCCGACCTCGGGGCCATGGACATAGCCCAGCCGCTTCAGATCGGCGCGCACAGCCGCGGCCAGCTCGGCCGCCTGTTCGTTGGTGGGAGCCAGCAGCAGACTTTGACGGCCGTCCAGGTAGTCGGCCAGGTAGGCGTGCCGGGCCTGGTCCGCCATCTCCTGGCGGGTGCCGTCCGCGAGGCGACCGTGCGCCTCGTACTCTCCCAGCACGTCCACGACTCCGGCGCGCAGTCGCACGCTGGCCTCCCGCTCCCACTCCTGGGAGAACCGCAACACCGTGGTCAGGGTGTAGGCGCCGGCGGTCTCGGCCAGGTGGCGGGTCATCCCGCCCGCGCCAGGGGCGGTCAGCTGGGCCGGGTCGCCGGAGTGAATGAGCTTGCCACCAGCGGCTGCGAACCGGCGTTGCAGCCAGAGCAAGTCTTCGGTGGGCACCATCCCCGCTTCGTCGATGAGGGCAACCGCCCCGCGAGGGATCTCAATGAGGCCGCGTTCCACCCGGGCCCGGAACCGTCGGATGTTCCATGCCTGGTCAACGCCTTCCCCGGCCAGTACGTAGGCTGCGTTCTGGGCTGTGGTCAGCCCCCAGACCGGCGCGGTGGTCTGCTCGCGCCACACGTCGGCGAATGCGGCGGCGGTGAAAGTCTTGCCGGTGCCCGCATAGCCCACCATCACATCGGTACGGCGGCGGGAGGTCGCCATCCCGTAGACCGCCAGCGCTTGATCTTCGAGCAGCAGCCGCTTGGGCGCTGAGCGCTCGCGCTCGGCCATCGAGCGGTCCGCATTCGCGACGGCTTGACCGTCGAGCGGGCCGGGTCGGCTGGCGGGCGTTCCGGCTTCGTGGCCAAGCGCGCCCGTCACGCTGCCGTGTGCATCCGCTCGGCCGCCGTGCGCATCCGCTCGGGCGTCGAGCGCTGCGGCTCCACCGTCGAGCGCAGCGGCTTCCTCCAGCCGCGCCGCGAGCTGCACCGGGTCCACGCCTGCCCGCTCACACAGCCGTGCCCACACCTCCGCCGAGCACCGCGGCCGCAACGCAGCCAGAGCCTCGACCGGATGCAGTCCAGGGGCATCGGTCGCTGTCGCCGACGCCACCAGCTCCAGCTCGTCATCAAGCTGCGCCGCGGTGGTGTACCGCTCCCAGTGCGGCGCCTGGTAAACGCTGGTCCCATCGGCCCGCCGCAACGCCGAGGGGATCGGCACCACATCGGGGGCGTTGAGCAGCCGAACCCCGGCCGGACCACGCGGGTCCAGCGCGGCATCGGTCAACTCCTCCAGCAGCGCCTCAACCCGTTCGGCGGGCAGCCCTCCCAGGTAGGGCGGCAGATGCCGGGAGATATAGCGAGTGACCTCATGGCGCGAAAACTCGCTCTTGGAGCGCTGAGCATCAGCCACAGCGGCGGTCAGCACCCGCTGGTAGTCCAGGTTCGCCAGGTCGCGGGCGGCCTGCTCAGCCTCGCGAGCGGTGAACCGGCCGAGCGTCTGGCCGGGGATCTTCGACAGCGCGCCCAACTCCAGCTGGGTCAGCCGCTCTTCCCACGCCTTCAGCTCCTGAATGCGGGAGGGCATGTCCTTGAGCTTGGTCTTGGAGCCCTTGGTGCGGCGGTGCGCCTCCTGGTGCATCTTGAACATCAGCCGCGCCGACGGCGGCCGACCGTAGGCGGCGGTGTACGCCTCGACCTGCGCTTTCAAGGCGTCGGTGACCTGGGTGGCCCGCGTCGAGAACGCGGCAATCTGCTCGGGGGTGATGCCCTCGATCTCCCAGCCGTTGCCGTCGGCGCGCGGGATCAGCTTCACCCCCAGATCGGCCACCAGCTGCTCATACATCACGCGCTCACCGACGGCGGCCGCTCCGGCCCGAGCGCGGTACAACGCCTTCCCGCTCAGCCCCGACCAACGGCCGTCGCTGGCCAGTTGGCGGTTCAGGATCGCTTGGTGGATGTGCAGGTGGGGGTCGCCCTCCCGGTTGCTGTGCTGCCGGAAACGAGCCACCACAAACCCGTCGGGGGCATCCACGAACCGGCCCGTAGAGCGGCCGTCGATCACCTGACTATGGGATCCACGTCGCGCCACACCCGCATAGCGCTGCAAGTACGCCAGCGACGCAGTTCCGCCCGCGTCCACCGCCTGCCAGACCTTGTCGGCCAGCGCCTCATACTGCACAGCCTGCGTCTCGTTCCCGGCCTCGCGGGCCTTCACCGCCGCCGCCTGCAACCCGGCGTGCAACGCCGTGACCGACTTCACCGGGGAGAACGTGGCGTCATGGTGCATGACCGCCTGGCGCACTTCCCCGGAGATCTCCCGCTTGATCTGCGCCTGGCGTTCGGGGTCGGCATCCGGCTCGGCGGCCAGCCGCTGCGCAAACAGCTGGTCGGCCATCCGCTCGTACTTCGGCGGCTTGCGACCAAGCCGGGTCTTGTCCTCATCCGACACCGCGCCGTTAAGGAAATCGGGGTCGCGCGGGTCCAGGAAGGCGCTGTAAAGCGACTCCATCACACGGCCGTCCACCTGGCTTCCAGGCTCCAGGCCAAGCTCAGCCGCGCCCAGTCCCCACCAAACCCCTGGTGGCTCTCCGTGCTCACGGATGGCGGACAGGTAGTAGTTCTCGGCGCCGGGCGCGACCTGCCGGGTCAGATACCGAGGGTCATAGCCAGGGGAGATCGTCAACACGGTAGGTCACCTCCCTGGCGGCGCTCAGACCGGCGATCGAGGCGGGAGACAGGGCCGCCGCCGCGCGATCTTTGATCGCGCTGGCGGACTCTCACGCAACGATCATTGAGAGCAACAGCATACCAAGATCACTAATAGTGTGTTGGTCCGGGGCGAAGAGATTAGGGGAGTGAACAAGGAAGGCAGGAACATGCGGAGGCGGGAGACAGGGCGTAGAGCGGCAAGCAGAGCAGACAAGCAAGGAAGGCAGCGGGCGGGAGTCGATGAGCGAGCGCGGATGCGTCAAGATCGTCGCGGAACGTGACCGCACATGATCAACCGTCGGCCTCGCCGCGAGGCCGCAACGCGGCCCGACCGGCACCCACCACTACGCCCGGTAACCACGCTCCGCAGCGGCTCACCCACCGCACCCCGCGGGCAGCCACCCCCGCCGTCACCGAACCGTCGCCAACCCAGTCGGGCTACCGCCAAAATCCGGTCCGATCCTCCTCGTGGGCCAAGATGCCTGCACCGCCGCTGCGATGTCGGCGCGCTGAGTTACGGTGAGGCCGTCAGGATGGCCGGTGAGAGGACCGCCATGGCAGTGCATCCCGCCCGCCCCGCCGACGACGGCCAGACCTCAACGCCGCGCGGCGCACGCCGCCCAGCATCGGCTCGGACCTCCACCGCCGGCGCCTCGGCACAGCAGCACTACCGCCAGCTGCGTCAGGCGGGCCGCACCCGCCGCCGCATCATCACCGCCACCGTCGTGGTGGCGGCCGCGGTCGCCGGGCTGCTGCTCACCTCCAGCTGGGTCGGGGTCACAGTGGGCGCGCTGTGGGGCGCGGGCGCGGCGGTGCTGTGGCTGCACCGCACCGACACCTCCCGCACCTGGGCCAAAGGCGCGGCAGGGGAACGCAAGACCGCCCGACTGCTGGGGCCCCTGGAACGACGGGGCTACACCGTGCTGCACGACCGCGCCATCCCTCGCTCGCGCGCCAACATCGACCACCTGGTCATCACCCCGGCCGGAACCGTGATCGTGGTCGACAGCAAGAACTGGGCTCGCAAAAAGATCATCAAGGGCGGCCAGCGTGGCGGCTGGGTCCGGGTCGGCCGCACCCGCGGCGACACCGTGGTGGGCTCGGCGCTGTACGAGACGCGCCGGGTGCGCGAGGAACTCGCCCGCGCTCTCGGCGCCCCGGTGGAGGTTCAGGCGGTGCTGGCCGTCCACGGAGGCAAGCTCCCGAGCTGGCGACGCATCACCGTGCAGGGCGTCCCGCTCCTGCGGGCCCGTCAGGTACCCACCTGGATCACCAGCCACACGCCCGCATCCGACCCGGTGCGCGCAGAGCTGCTAGCCGAGATCAGCGAGCGCACGTTCCCGCCCTACCAAGAACCCGAGGGCTGACCTCGCGCCGTCCGCGTCGCGCCGTCCGCGTCGCGCCGTCCGCGTCGCGCCGTCCGCGTCGCGCCGTCCGCGTCGCGCCGTCCGCGTCGCGCC
>NZ_BCQR01000144.1 GCF_001552175.1 Actinomadura kijaniata NBRC 14229 | reverse complement strand
GACCGCCGCCGTCCCGGCCGCCGCGCCGGTCGCCCCGCGCCGTCGGCGGCGGCTGACGCCGTCCACGACCGCGGGGCGCGTCCGCGCGCTCACCACCGCCGTCGTCGTCGCGCTCGGGGTGTCCCTCGGGGTGCTGTGGGCGGCCGTCGACGACGCCCGGGACGGCGTGCGGGTCATCGGGCACGACGCCGGCCCGCAGGTCGTGGCGACCGGCGACCTGTACTTCGCGCTCACCGACATGGACGCCCAGCTCGCCAACGCGCTGCTGGTCGGCCGCAGCACCGGCCTGGGCCTGACCCGCGAGCAGGCGCTGTCCCGGTACGACCAGAACCGCCGGGCGGCGGGCGAGGCGCTGCTGGCGGCGGGCAAGCTCGCCGACGAGGCCAGCGAGCAGCGGACCGCCCGCGACCTGCTGGACGCGCTGGGCCGCTACGACAACCTCGCCGGTCGCGCCCTGCAACTGGACGGGCAGTCCTCGCACGCGCCCGGCCCGCCGTCGCAGGAGGTCATCGCGCTCTACCGGAACGCCACCGACCTGATGAAGCTGGACCTGCTCCCCAAGGCCTACAACCTGACCCTCGACAACGGCACCCTGGTCCGCCACACCTACGAGGACGAGCGGCGCGCGGTCGTCTCCGGCACCGTCTGGGTCGTGGTCACCGGAGTGCTGCTGCTGGCGCTGCTGGTCGGGTTGCAGCTGTTCCTGGTGGTGCGGTTCCGGCGGCTGCTGAACCCGGCGCTGGCGGCGGCCACGGTCATCGCGCTGGTGCTGACCGCGTCGGCGGCGGTGATGCTGGGCGGCCAGGCGGGGCACCTGAAGAAGGCCAAGCAGGACGGGTTCGACTCGATCCTGGCGCTGTCGCGGGCCCGCGCGATCGGCAACAGCGCCAACGCCGACCAGACCCGCTACCTGCTGGACCCCGGCCGCGCCGACACCTACGAGCAGGTGTTCCTCAGCAAGTCCCAGTCGGTGCTGTACCTGCCGGCCCGGAGCCTGAGCGAGTACGCCGGGAAGGTGCAGACGGGCGTGGGCGACCTGCGCTCGCCGCAGATGCTCGGGTTCCTCGGCAGCGAGGCCAAACGGGTCGCGGCCGACGACACCATGCCCGACCTGGACCGGACGCTGCCGCAGGTGCTCGGGCACTGGCAGCGGTACCAGCGCGACGACCAGCGCATCCGGCAGCTCGTCAACGGCGGGCGGCGCGGCGAGGCGATCGGCGAGCGGCTCGGCGGCTCGGCCCGGGACTTCGCCGCCTACGACGCCTCCCTGGTCCGGCTCAGCGGCATCCACCGCAGGGCGTTCGACCAGGCCGTGGCCGACGGCGACAAGGGCACCCGGGGCTGGGAGTACGTGGTGCCCGCCGCCGGGCTGCTGATCCTGGTGCTGGTGCTGGTCGGCGTCCGCCCCCGGCTGGCGGAATACCGGTGACCGCCGCTCGGGGCACGCGGGCGTTCCGCGCCCTGGCCGCCGCCGTGGCGCTCGCGTCCGGCGCGGGCGCCTGCGGGGTGGCCGCCGCCGAGTCGGTCACCACCCGGCCGTCCCTGGTCGTCGGCGTCTACCCGGACCAGCCCGGACTGGGGATGCGCACGCCCGGCGGCGGCTACGAGGGCTTCGACGTCGACATCGCCCGGGAGGTCGCGCGGCGGCTGGGCGTGCCCGCCGGCCGGCTGATGTTCCGGCCGGTCGCCTCCGCCGACCGCGAGGCCCTGCTGGAGCGGGGCGCCGTGGACATGGTGGTGGCCAGCTACTCCATCACCCCCGAGCGCAAGACCCGCGTCACGTTCGCCGGCCCCTACTACGTCGCCCACCAGGACATCCTGGTGCCCGCGTCCGAACGCGTGCGCGGCCTGCGTGACCTGAAGGGGAAGCGGCTGTGCGAGGTGGAGGGCTCGGTGTCCTACCGGCGCGTCCGCGAGGAGAAGGGCGTCCCCGTCGTGCCCGGCCGGGCCCGGGGATACGCCCAGTGCCTGGCGATGCTGAGCAGCGGACAGCTTGACGCGGTCTCCACCGACGACCTGATCCTGGCGGGCCTGGCGGCGCAGGCGGCCCGGACCGGCGGGCCGAAGCTGAGGATCGCGGGGACGCCGTTCAGCGACGAGCCCTACGGCATCGGGCTGCGCCGCGACGACGTCGACGGCTGCGAGGCGGTCAACAAGGCCATCACCGCCATGTACCAGGACGGCACCGTCGAACGCCTGCTCGGCCGCTGGTTCGGCCCGGTCGGGCTGCACTACACCCGGACCGTCCCGCAGTTCGAGGGTTGCGACGAGCCGACGCCGCCGGTATCCGACGCAGGGGGTGTCCCCTTCCCCGGTCAGTGAGATCTGTCGGTTACGTAAGTCATGGTCGCCGCGCGTGATCGTAAGTTATGGTCGCGATCACAACACGTTTCGGAAATGCCGACCGGCCGGCGAGGAGTGTCCATGCCCTACCCGTTGCCACGCCCCCGGCGCGGCGGCTCCCGGCGCTGTGACGCCCGACCTTCCCTCGTCACCCACCAGCTCCCGGCCGTGACGCTCCCCGAGCCCGGCCGGACGGCGCCATGACCACCGCCATCCTCGTGGTGATGTGCGTCATGGTCGGGGCGCTCGAACTGTACGCGAGCAAGCAGAGCCGGGACCAGCAGCGCGCGTTCGTCCGGCGCATCGACGAGCTGAACGAGCAGGTCAGCAAGCAGAACAGCGTGCTGGTGACGGTCGGCGAGCAGCTCACCGCCGAGCTGTCGAAGGTCAAGCGCGAGGTGCTGCCCGCCCTGGACTCGCGGCTGCGGCACAACACCGACCGCGTCGAGGAGCTGGCGACCGTCGTGCACCACGCCGACGAGTTCGTCCGCGCCCAGGCCGGGCGGCTGCACGAGCTGGAGCAGCAGCGCGTCACGCTGGCCGCGCTGCGCCGCAAGCTCGGCGAGGTCGAGACCTCGGTCCGCACCGTCACCGCCACCGGCGCCGCCACCATGGAGGGCAAGGTCGACACCGCCCTGGACCGCCTCACCGACCTGGAACGCAGCGGCGCGGAGATCCTGGAGCTCCAGCGCACCCTCACCCGCACGCTGGAGGACGTCGAGGACGTCGTCGCCGAGCTGCTCCAGTTCACCGAGGGCAGCCTCGACGACGCGGTCACCACCACGCTGACCGGCCACCGCGGCAACGGCGGCGCGGCCGTCACCGCGACCGGGCGGCTGTGGACGCGCGACGCGCCGCTGGAGGACATCCTCACCGAGGTGTACGAGCGGTCGGTGCTGGCCGGCCGGCTGGAGATCCGGTTCCGGACCGTGGAGGGCCCCGACGGGACGGCCCCCGGCTCCCCCGAGCGCCGCCGCTACTTCCTCGGCGGCCAGCACTCCGACGACCTGGCGGGCGCGTTCACCGCCGTGCTCATCTCGACCGGCGCGGACCTGCCCCGCAACGGCGGGCCCGGCGGCCTGTCCCGCGAGCCGGGCGGCGTGCTCCCCCAGCGGGTCAGCCCGGTCCGGCCGCCCGAGGACGAGGCGGCGTTGAAGGCGCTGCTGCGCACCCTGTACGAGAGCGGCGGCGCGGTCGCCCAGATCGGGCCGCTGATGGCCGTGCGCACCCGCGACGAGCTGCTGTGCGCGATCCTCACCCCGGCCCAGTCGCTGGAGCTGGAGAGCGACGAGGTGTTCTGGGACCCCTCAGCCGCCGCCGAGCGCCTGCGCCGCCTGCCGTCCCATCAGCTGTGGGACCTGACCGTCTGGGGCGCCAACCCGTAGGCCCGCACGGTCCGCTCGTGCGGGGCCCCGATCCGCACCAGCACCGGGCACCACACGGCCCCGCTCGCCGGATCGACCTCGGCGCACAGCCCCACCCCGGCGGCGCGGTCGAGGAACACCACGTTCTGCACCGCCCGCGCCGCGCGCACCGCGTACGGCACCGACTTGGGGTCGCCGTTCTCGAACAGCTCCTCGAACGTCAGCCGCCGCGCGAACCGCACCAGCCCCTCGGCGTCCACCACACGGCTGCCGACGGCCTCCGACGGCCCGGCGATGACGATGCCGAAGCTGGGGTCCTCGCGGCCCCGGACGTAGATCTCCCGGTCGGGCTCCAGGCCCTCGCGCCGGGCGGGCAGGTGCAGGCCGAAGCCGGACCCGCCGTTCACGAACGCCGGCGGTCCGACCGTCACGCCCGCCACCGGCGACGCGCCCTCGGGGGGCCGCCACCCCGGCAGGTAGACGCCGAGCCCGCGCAGCAGCAGCCGCCACACCGGCCGCCCGGTGACGTCGGACACGAACTCCCCGCGCGCGCCCCGCGGCCCGCCGTTCCCCGCCCCGGGCCCTCCGTCGCCCGCCCGGGGGTGGGGCACCTTCGTGCCGTCCATGCCGCCATCCTCCGTCGCCGATCACCCCCCGCACAAGACCAACGAAAACAACACCCCGCGAGAACAATCCCCACCACCCCGCCACCGGGGCGTTCGCGACGGATCCCGGGCCGCCTCCGTGAACGGAACGTCCCGGGCCTTGCCGCCAAAGCGAAGGCGGTCGTCCGGGCAGGACATGGCGTGAGCTCTGACGACGGTTCCGAGGCCCGGATTTGCCGGGTCGGCAAACGAACTCGTCCTCCGGGCGGAGCCCCGTGCATGATCGGCATCGGCTCGACGAAACGGCGGAAGTGAGCCGTCCCGAAGGAGACACATGTCGCAGCACACCCCCGAGGTCACGCACCGGCTGGTCTCCTCCCCGGGAGGCCGGATCCACCTCGTGGAGCAGGGAACCGGGCCGCTGGTGCTGCTCGTGCACGGCTTCCCGGAGTCCTGGTACTCCTGGCGCCACCAACTGCCGGCACTCGCGGCGGCGGGATACCGCGCGGTCGCCATCGACGTCCGCGGCTACGGCCGCTCCTCCAAGCCGGTCGCGGCGGACGCGTACCGGATGGTCGACCTCGTGGAGGACAACGTCTCGGTCGTGCGGGCCCTGGGCGAGGAGTCGGCGGTGGTCGTCGGCCACGACTGGGGCGCGACCATCGCCGCCGACTCCGCCCTGCTCAGGCCGGAGGTCTTCCGCGCCGTGGGACTGCTGAGCGTTCCCTACGCCCCGCGCGGCGGCCCCCGCCCCGGCGAGGTCTTCGCGCGGATGGGCGGGGAGGAGGAGTTCTACGTCTCCTACTTCCAGGAGCCGGGCCGCGCCGAGGCCGAGATCGAACCCGACGTCCGCGGCTGGCTCGCGGGCTTCTACGCGGCCTTGTCCGCCGACACCATGCCCGCGCCCGGAGCTCCCGACCCGCACTTCGTCAGCAGGGGCGGGACGCTGCGGGACCGCCTGCCCGCCGGCCGCCTGCCCGCCTGGCTCAGCGACAGGGACCTCGACGTCTACGCCGGGGAGTTCGAGCGGACCGGCATGACCGGAGCGCTCAACCGCTACCGGAACATGGACCGCGACTGGGAGGACCTCGCCGCCTTCGACGGCGCCCCCATCACCCAGCCGTCCCTGTTCGCCGGCGGCGGCCTGGACGCCTCCACGACCTGGCTGGCCGACGCGATCGAGGCGTACCCGGTCACGCTGCCGGGCCTGATGTCCTGCCACATCCTCGACGGCTGCGGCCACTGGATCCAGCAGGAACGCCCCGCCGAGGTCAACCGGCTCCTGACCGACTGGCTCGCCGCCCTGCCCACCTGAGCCACCACCGGACCGAGCGTCGCCATGGCTCACAGGCTGTGCAGCGCTTCTCCCAGATCGCTCCCCTGGTCGGCATACCCGAAGATCGTCCCGTCGCCGCCGTCGAAGGCCGGGAACCACCGGCGTTGAGGTGGACCAACGTTGAGGCGGACGGGCCCAGTCGCGCGTTCGGTCGCGCGTTCGGAGTTCGACGCGCTGGTCCTGCGCCGCCATGGAGACGCCGGGGTCCGCCTGGAGCGCCCGGGGGTCGTGCACCTCGTCGGCTCTCACATGATCGGGGCGCATCCGGAGCCGCCCGGAGCCGCCCGGTCCCGGAGGCGGCGCCTGGAGTCGGGCCGTCACCGCGGCGAACACGGTGGGTCATCGGCATCGCCGCCGGTCACCAACGGCGCCGCCGCATCGTCGTCGGGGCCGTCGCTTCGCGGACGGCGGGTTGTCGCTCGACGGGTGGCGGGCCGTCGTCGGGTCGTTGCCCACAACCCTCCGCGCGGGCACTGCCCCGGGCCGTCCGGGTCGGATACCGTTGACCCCAACAGATCATGACGAGGACATCGCGATGAACGTGCAGGACATGGTCGTCTTCCGCGACGCGGGATCACGGACCGTTGACCGGTATCTCATGTCCCACGAGGGACGCGTCATCGCGGTGCGGCGGCACCCGGCCGTGCTGCTGACCCCGGTCGCGGTCGTGGTGGTCGGGCTGGTCGCGTGCGCGCTGCTGAGCGCGGCGGTCGGGACGGCCTGGGTGTGGTGGCTGTGGGTGGTGACGCTCGGCTATCTGATGTGGAAGGTCCTCGCCTGGTCGATCGAGTTCTTCCTGGTGACCGAGCACCGGGTGATGGTCATCAGGGGCGTGCTGAGCCGCACGGTCGCGATGATGCCGCTGGCGAAGGTCACCGACATCAAGCTGGAGCGTTCGCTGACGGGCCGTCTGCTGGGCTACGGCGAGTTCGTGATGGAGTCGGCGGGCCAGAAGCAGGCGCTGCGGAACGTGAAGTTCATGCCGTACCCGGAGCAGCTGTACCTGGAGGTCTCCTCGGTCATCTTCGGCGCCGAGGACGCGTCACCGGACTGATCCCCGGCGGGGCAGCAGGCCGCGTTCCATCGCGACGACCACGGCGCGCGTGCGGTCGCTGACGTCCAGTTTGGCGAACACGCGCAGCAGGTGCGTCTTGACGGTCGCCTCCCCGATGAACAGCCGGTCGCCGATCTCGGCGTTGGACAGGCCGTCGGCGACGGCGGTCAGCACGTCCACCTCGCGCGGGGTGAGCGTCACCGGCGCGGGGCGGCGCATCCGGGCGACCAGCCGCTCGGCGACCCGCGGCGCGAGAACGGTCTCCCCCCGCGCCGCGGCGCGGATGGCGTCGACCAGCTGCGCGCGGGTGGCGTCCTTGAGCAGGTATCCGACGGCCCCGGCCTCGACGGCGCGCTCGATCTCCTCGTCGGTGTCGTAGGTCGTCAGGATCAGCACCCGGGTCGGCGCGGGCCCGGCGACGATCCGGGCGGTGGCGGCGACCCCGTCCAGCTCGGGCATCCGCAGGTCCAGCAGGACGACGTCGGGTTCCAGGCGCTCGACGAGCTCGGCGCCCTCCCGGCCGTCGCCCGCCTCGCCCACGATCTCGATGCCGGGTTCGGCGGCCAGCAGCGCGGCCACCCCCGCGCGCATCACGACGTGGTCGTCCACCAGGACGACGCGGACCGTCCGCTCGTTCACTTGACCTCCGGGTCGTCGCTGAGGGGAAGCACGGCGAGCACGCGGGTGCCGTCGCCGAGGGAGCTGGTGACGGTCAGCTCGCCGCCGAGCTCGGCCAGACGGCGGCGCATCCCGTCCAGGCCGAAGCCCCGCGCCCGCGCGACGACGAAGCCCTTCCCGTCGTCGGTGATCTCCAGCTCGACGCCGTGCGGGTGCCGTTCCAGCACGACGCCGACCGTGGTGGCGTCCGCGTGCTTGCGGACGTTGGCCAGCGACTCCTGCGTGCAGCGCAGCAGCGCGATCCGGGTCGGCCGGTCGCACTCGACGTCGGGCAGCTCGGCGGTGACGGTGATGCCGGTGTCCTCGGCGAACCGGTCCAGCGTGCGGCGCAGCGCCCGCGCCACCGAGCCGGACGCGACGCCCTCCTGCGGCGCGGAGCCGACCAGCGCGCGGGCCTCGGCGAGGTTCTCGCGGGCGGTGTTCTCGATGGACGTCAGCTGCCGGGCGCTCCGGGCGGGGTCGCCGTCGAGGTTGGTGCGGGCGGCCTCGGCCAGCACGACGATGGACGCCAGTCCCTGGGCGAGGGTGTCGTGGATCTCCCGGGCGAGGCGTTCGCGTTCCTCGGTCGCGCCCTGCCGCCGGTGCGCCTCGGCCAGCTGGTTCCGGGTCTCGACCAGTTCGGCGTCGAGGCGGCGGGTGCGGTCCTCGTTGTCCCGCAGGAACCGATGCACCCCCAGCCCCAGCAGCGCCGACACGACGTAGGCGATGACCGTGACGGCGGCACCGGCGCCCACCTGGCCGTGCCCGACCAGGCCGCCGACGACGACGGCCACCGCCCCGGCCCCGCTCGCGGCCAGGGCCTCGCGCGGTCGCCGGGCGAGGAACCAGAACTGCGGGACCGCCGCGACGAACAGCGGCGCCCCGCCCGACATCAGCGACAGCGCGCCGAGGCCGAGGACCAGCACGCACAGGTAGGCGCGCGGGCCCAGCGGCCGTGGGAGGCGTCCCACGGCCGCGTAGGCGAGACCGAGCACGGCCGACAGGGTCAGCGACCAGTACTTGGCGGGTCCGGGCTCGTCGAGCACGGCGATCACCGGGGGCCACAGGCCGCCCAGCACCCAGGCGAGGGTGTACCAGCGGCGGAGCCGACCGGTTCCGGACCGTTCATCCATGTCGATCAGCCTACGGTCGCGTCGGTCCGGGCCGGTGCGACGACGACGTCCCGCCGGACGCCGCGCGACGGCCACCAGGTGCGCTCGCCCAGCAGCAGCAACAGCGAGGGCAAGATCAGCGAGCGGACGACGAACGCGTCCAGCAGCACCGCCACCGCCAGGCTGAACCCGATCTGCTTGATCTCGATGATGTGCAGTCCGACGAAGCTGGCGAACACCGTCACCATCACGAACGCGGCGCTGGTGACCACGCCCGCCGAGGCGCGCAGGCCGTCCAGCACGGCCGTGCGGGTCGGGACGCCGTCTCGCACGGCCTCGCGGACCCGGCTGAGCACGAACACCTGGTAGTCCATCGACAGCCCGAACAGGATCACGAACAGGAACAGCGGCACCCGGGCCCCGATCGAGCCGGTGGAGGTGAAGCCGAGCAGCCCCTCCGCCCAGTCGTTCTGGAAGACCGCCACCAGCACGCCCAGCGACGCCGCCGCCGACAGCAGGTTCAGCGCCAGGCCGACCGCGCCCAGCACGACCGAGCGGAACGCCCACGCCGTCACCGCGAAGGTCACCAGCAGCAGCGCCCCGATGACCAGCGGAAGGCGCTGTTTCTGGTGCGCCGGGTAGTCGACGTAGCGGGCGACCTCCCCCGACACTGCCGTCTCGACGCCGGGCAGGCGGCCGGTGGTGGCCGGGATCAGGTCGGCGCGCAGCCGGGCGAGGGAGTCCTGCGCGGCCCTGTCGCTCACGTAGTGCGGGACCGGCAGGTGCAGCATCGCGATGCGTCCGTCGGGCGAGGTGCGCAGCACCGGCGTGCCCGTGAAGATCCGTTCGTCGGCGGCGCGGCGCTGGAGGTCGCGCAGCGCGCCGGTCAGCTCGGCGGTGCGGCCCGTCCCGTCCGCGCGCACCAGCACCTGGTGGTTGGCCTTCAGCTCGGGGAACGCCTGGTTCATCCGGTCGTAGGTCCGCATGGCGGGGATGGAACGGGAGTGGGTCTCCTGGCCCATGTCGGTGAGGTTCAGGCCGAGCAGCGGCAGGGACAGCGCGAGCATCGCCAGCGTCGACACGGCCAGGGTCACGCCGGGACGCCGGACGGTGGGACGCAGCATCGCCTCGGTGAAGCGGCCCGCGCGGGCCTTCGGCTGTCGCGTCCCACCCTTGGCGGCGCGGCGGGCGGCCCGGCGTTCGGTACGCGCCCCGAGGACGGCCAGCAGGGCGGGCAGAACGGTCAGCGAGCTCAGCACGGCGGCCAGCGTCACCACGATCGCGGCCGTGGCGATCGAGGAGAAGATGACGTCGTCGGCCAGGTACAGGGTGGCGCTGGAGACGGCGACCGCCAGCCCCGACAGCACGACGGCGCGGCCCGAGGTGGCGGCGGCCAGCTCGACCAGGGCGCGGGAGTCCAGCCGCCCGCCGGAGCGGGCCCGTTCCTCGCGTTCGCGCTTGAGGTAGAACAGGGTGTAGTCGACGCCGACCGCCATGCCGATCATCAGGATGATGTTCGCGCCGACCCCCGCGTCCGGGAACACGTGCGAGGCCAGCGCCGACAGCCCGACCGCGGCGGCGATCGAGGACAGCGCCAGCAGCAGCGGCACCGTCGCCATCGCCGCCGAGCGGAACACCAGCAGCAACGTCAGCAGCGTGATCGGGATCGCGATGATCTCGGTGCGGGCCAGGTCGTCCGAGCGCAGCTTCGCGACGCCGCTGCTGACCGACGGGCTGCCGGTCTCCTCCATCAGCACGCCGGGATGCGCGCGCTGCGCCTCGGCCGTCTGCGCGCGCAGCGGCGCGACGTGCTTGGCGGCGTCGAGTTCCGGGCCGCGCATCGTGACGTCCACGCGGACGGCCCTGCCGTCGGCCGAACGGACCGGCGCGGCCACCGAGCTCACCTCGGGCAGCCGCCGCATCCGCTCGGAGACGTCCCGGGCGGCGGCGTCGGCGGCGGCGGGGTCCAGGGCCGTCGCGCCGGGCCGGGCGGTGATCAGCACCCGGTCCACCGGCCGCCGGGCCAGCCCGCCCTCGGCGGCGATGGCCTCGGCCCGTCCGGCCTCGCCGATCCGGTAGTCCTCGGTGGCGGCGGGGTTGGAGCCGATCCCCAGGCCCGCGCCCAGGCACAGCGCGACGAACAGGAACCATCCGGCGATCGCCCGCCAGGGATGCCCGGCGCTCCACCGGGCCATGCGTACGGTCAGGTTTCTCATGGCCCCCACGCTCGCGTGCGGACCGTCCCGCGCGGCAGCCTCGACCGGTGGAATCCGTTGTCCACCGATCGGTGGACAACGGGGAGAAAACGCAGGTGAGGCGCGGTCCCGGTGGGGACCGCGCCTCATCCTCCGGTCAGGAGTCGAAGCCGAGACCGAAGCGGTCGAGGGTCTTCAGCCACAGTCCGCGGCGGCCGCCGTTGCGGTCGGCGCGGGCGATCTCGCGGCGGGTCAGTTCGATCGCCGCGTACCGCAGGGGCTCCGGCGGGAACGGGACCGGCTTGGTGCGGACCATCCTCAGCCGGGTGCGCTCGGTCTCCTCGCCCTTGGCCAGGCCCACGCCGAGCCGGTCGAGCATGACGTCGGCGCCGAACCGGGTCGCGCCCACGCCGAGGCCCGTGTAGCCGACCGCGTAGGCCAGGCGGTCGTCGTAGGCGGTGCCGAAGAACGCGCAGAAGCGGCTGCACGTGTCGATGACGCCGCCCCAGGTGTGGGTGAACTGGACGCCCTCCAGCTGCGGGAACGTCGTGAAGAAGTGCTTGGACAGCGTCGCGAACGTCTCCGGGCGGCGTTCCAGGTCCGAACGCAGGTCGTTGCCGAAGTGGTAGATGGCGTCGTATCCGCCCCACAGGATCCGGTCGTCGGACGTCAGCCGGTAGTAGTGGAACTGGTTGGCGCTGTCGCCGAGCCCCTGCCGGTTCCGCCAGCCGATCGCCTCGCGCTGCCCGGCGGTCAGCGGCTCGGTCACCATCGCGTAGTCGTAGACCGGCACCAGGAAGTGCCTGAGCCGCTTCAGCAGGGGCGGGAAGACCCCGGTGCCGAGCGCGACCTTCCGGGCGGTGACGGAGCCGTAGGCGCCGCCGAGGCGGAGATCGCCGTTGGTCTCGCGGCGCAGCGACGTCACGCGCGTGTTCTCGTAGATGCGCACGCCCAGCGAACGGCACGCGTCCGCCAGGCCCCAGGCGAGCTTGGCGGGGTTCACCATGGCGACGCCCTCGTGGTCCCACAGCGCCCCCAGGTAGGTGGGCGAGTTCACCTCGGCGCGGACCTCGTCGGTCCCGAGCAGCGACGGGCTCCACCCCAGTTCGGCCGCCCGGTCGGCGACCTCCTGGAGGTCCTTCATCTGCCATTCCTCGGTGGCGATGTCCATCTCGCCGGTGAGCTCCCACTCGGCGTCGATGCCGTAGCGTTCGAGGGTCTCGCCGATGGCGACCAGGTTCTCGCGGCCGAGGCGTTCCAGGACGGGCATCTCGTCGGGCCAGCGTTCCAGGCCGTTGCCGATGCCGTGGGTGAGGCTGGCGGCGCAGAAGCCGCCGTTGCGGCCCGAGGCCGCCCCGCCGACCCGGTCGGCCTCCAGGACGACCACGTCGAGCGAGGGGTCGCGTTCCTTGGCCCGCAGCGCGGTCCACAGTCCCGTGTAACCGCCGCCGACGACGGCCAGGTCGCAGGTGACCCGCCCGGCCAAGGCGGCTCCCGGATCGGGCCGGGACGGGTCGGTGAGCCAGTAAGAGGACGGTTCAGCGTGGGTGAGCGCCTTTAGAGCGTTCACACTTTCAGCTCCCTTGGCGGTCCGCGCCGGACCGTTCGTCCGGCGCGGACCAGGATTCTTTTCCGTTGGTTCCTTATGAAGTTGTGGGTCGGGAGGCCTTGAGGGGGTGTCGCGGGCGTCAGGTGTTGCGGGCCCGGCGGCGGGACGCCGCGATGTTGACCACCGCCAGCAGGACGCCCACCGCGAAGATGAGCGTGCCCATGACGTTGACCTGGGGCGGGGTGCCGGTGCGGGTGGAGGACCAGACCCACAGCGGGAACGTCTGCGTCGCGCCGCTGGTGAAGTTGGTGATGATGAAGTCGTCCACCGACAGGGCGAACGCCAGCATCGCGCCCGACACCACACCCGGCATGATCATCGGTAGGGTGACCAGCCGGAACGTGGTCAGGGGCCCGGCCCCCAGGTCCTTGGCGGCCTCCTCGATCCGGGGGTCGAGGCCGACGGCGCGGGCCCGCACGGTGATGGCCACGAACGACACCGAGAACATCACGTGCGCGGCGAGGATCGTCAGGTAGCCGCGCGGCGTCTCCAGCGCCACGAACATCGACAGCAGCGACGCGCCCATGACCAGCTCGGGGCAGGAGATCGCGGCGAACATCACCAGGTTCGCCACGCCCTGGCCGCGGAACCGGTAGCGGCCCAGCGCCAGCCCCACCAGCGTGCCCAGCACCGTGGCGAACACGGTGGTGAGCAGCGCGATGGTCAGCGAGTTGACCAGCGCGGTGGTGAGGTCCTTCTTCTCGAACAGGCGGGCGTACCACTTGAGGGTGAAGCCCTCCCACTGGAAGTTCTGCTTGGAGTGGGTGTCGTTGAAGCCGAACAGGATCATCACGGCGACCGGCAAGACCAGCCAGGCGACCAGCAGGATCGTGTAGGCCTGCAGGCCGCGGCCGCGCAGCGGGTTGCGGCGGCGGGGCCGGGGCGGGGCGGCCGGGGCGGGGGAGGTGACGGTGGTGGTCATCGTGCTGCCGCCTCCAGGACGTCCTTGGTGCCGAGTGCCCGGGCGTAGGCGAAGATCCCGGCGAGCAGCAGCGCCATCAGGGCGAACGACAGGGCCGAGGCCGTGTGGTAGTTGCTCTGGGTGAAGTACTCGGACTGGATCACGTTGCCGATCATGGTGTTGCCGGGGCCGCCGAGCACCGAGGCGTTGACGTAGTCGGAGGTGACCGGCACGAACGTCATGATCACACCGGCGAACACGCCGGGCAGCGACAGCGGCAGCACCACCCGCCGGAACGCCTCGAAGCGCCCGGCGTACAGGTCGTAGGCGGCCTCGATGACGCGGTAGTCGATCCGTTCCAGCGCCACGTAGATCGGCAGGATCATGAACGGCAGGAAGTTGTAGGTCAGCCCCGACACCACGGCGAAGCCGCTGTCGAGGACGTGGAAGCCGTCGGGCAGCAGCCCCCACGACTTCAGCGGGCCGAGCACCGGGCCGTTGTCGGTGAGCACCAGCTTCCAGGAGATGGTGCGCAGCACGAACGACACGAAGAACGGCAGCAGCAGCAGGAACAGCCAGGTGGACTTGTGCCGTCCGCCCTTGAACGCGATCCAGTACGCCGCCGGGTAGGCCAGCGCGATGCACGCCGCGGTGGCCAGCAGCCCGTACCACAGCGACCGGACGATCTTGTCGCCGTAGGTGCCGATGGCGTCGGTGTAGTTCTGCCAGTGCCAGGTCTGGGTGAACCCGTCGATCAGGTTGCCGGTCATCAGCGACACCGACGCCATGAAGATCAGCGGGATGGCGAAGAACGCCGTCAGCCACAGCCCGCCCGGCAGGATGAGCAGGTAGGGCGTGAGCCGCCCCTTGAGTCCGGTCATCGGTCAGCTCCCCTGCGCGATCGGGGTGAAGATCTTCTGGTACTGCGGCTCCTCCTGCTGCGTGAGCACCCGGTAGTTCCGCAGTCGCGACAGGTCGGCCTCGGTGGGGTACACCAGCGGGCTGTCGGCGAGCCGTTGCAGGTCGGCCCGGTCCTCCCCGGTCGCCTTGGCCGCGTCCTCCCGGACGAACCGCTGCGTCTCGGGGACGGGCGTGATGTAGTTGATGAACTCGGTGAGGGTGGCGTTGTTGCGCGGCTCGTACAGCCAGTTCATCAGCGTCAGCGCGTCGGCCGGGTTGGCGGCGGGCTTGGGGATCATCATCAGGTCCGACCAGATGGTGCCGCCCTCGCGCGGGACGACGAACTTCACGTCGTCGTTGGCCAGCGAGTACACGTCGCCGGACCAGGCCATGGTGAGCCACACGTCGCCCTTGGCGACGGCGTCGATGTAGTTCTGCTCGTAGTACTTGCGGACGATCTTCTGGTCGCGCTGCTCGCGGAGCTTGCGGGCGGCGTTCTCCCAGTCCCTGGGCGTGGACTTCTCCGGGTCGACGCCGATGGCGAACATCCCGAAGTTGCCGAGCTCCTGGGAGTCGCCCATCATCCCGACCTTGCCCCGGTACCGGGGGTCGAACAGCTGGGCGATACTGTTGATCTCGTCCTTGACGTACTTGGTGTTGTAGGCGATGCCGGTGACGCCCGACACGTACGGGACGGTGAACGCGTTGCCGGGGTCGTAGGAGGGGTTCTTGAACTTCGGCGACGCGTACTTGGCGAAGTTCGGCAGCCGTCGGTGGTCGAGGGGGGCCAGGTAACCCAGCTCGATCATCTTGGTGCTCTGGATGCCGTTGGTGACCACCATCAGGTCGAAGTCGATCGACTGCCCGGCGGCCAGCGGGGCCTGCACCTTGCCGAACCAGTCGGCGGCCTCCTGGATGACCTCCTTGTACTCGATCTGGATGCCGGTCTGCTTGGTGAACGCCTTGATGGTGGCGCGGTCGTCCTCCATGTAGCCGGGCCAGTTGGCCCACTTGAGGGCGCCCTTGCCGGTCCGGCCCTTCCAGAACGCGTCGATCTGCGCCTGGGTGATCTTGCCGCGGCCGCCCTGCCCGGGGATCGAGCAGGCCGACAGGGCGAGCGCGGCGGCCGACGCGCCGAACAGCTTCAGGGCGCTCCGCCGGGAGGTCATGCCGCGGGCGAACGCGGGGTCGTCCCGAAGGTCACGCCGGTTCAGCTCACTCATACCGCCGCCTTCGGCGCGTCGCCTCTGACGCCGTTGGCGCCGCCGCCGATGGCGTAGGAGTGGCGCGGTTCCCAGGCCAGCCAGACGCGGTCGCCGCGCTCGGCGACGTCGTCGGAGTTGTTGGCGTTCTGCATGAACACCGTCACCTCCGTGCCGTCGGCGGTGGTGACCAGGTAGTTGGTGGAGGTGCCCAGGTAGACGACCTCGGCGACGGTGGCGGGGACGGCCGAGCCGCCGCCGGCGGGCCGCTCGCCCACGATCTCGATCTTCTCGGGGCGGACGGTGACCTCCAGGGCGTCCCCGGCCCCGGCCGTCTGGTCCTCGCGCAGCGGGACCACGATGCGCCCGTCGTCGCCGTAGGACAGCACCGCATCCCTGCCCGACAGCTCGGTGACGGTGCCCGACAGCAGGTTGGAGGTGCCGATGAACCCCGCGACGAACTTGGTGGCGGGCCGCTCGTAGATCTCGCGCGGCGAGCCGAGCTGCTCGACCAGGCCGTCGTTCATGACGGCGATGCGGTCCGACATCGTCAGCGCCTCGCCCTGGTCGTGGGTGACGTAGACGAACGTGATGCCGACCTCGCGCTGGATGCGCTTGAGCTCGACCTGCATCGCCTGGCGCAGCTTGAGGTCCAGCGCGCCGAGGGGCTCGTCCAGCAGCAGGGCGCGGGGCCGGTTGACCAGGGCCCGGGCCAGCGCGACGCGCTGCTGCTGGCCGCCCGACATCTCGCTGGGGCGGCGCTTCTCCCGGCCCGTGAGGTCGACGATCTCCAGGATGTCGCCGACGCGCTGCCGGATCTCGTTCTTGGCGACGCCCCTGCGGCGCAGCCCGAACGCGACGTTCTCGAACACGCTCATGTGCGGGAACAGGGCGTAGGACTGGAACACCATGTTCACGTCGCGCTTGTTGGCGGGAACGCCGGTGACGCTCTGCCCGTGCAGGTACACCTCGCCCGCCGTGGGCTCCTCGAACCCGGCGATCATCCGCATGGTGGTGGTCTTGCCGCAACCGGACGGACCGAGCAGGGAGAAGAACTCCCCCTGGCCGATGCGCAGGTCCACGCCGCGCACGGCGGCGACGGTCTCGCCGTGCGAGACGTAGGACTTGCGGACTCCGGCGAGTTCGATCGCGGGTACCGCCGTGTCGGCACGGCCCGGGTCGTCACGCACCGGGGCGGGGCTGGTGTCGGTCATGCTGGGTTCCTTACACAGGGTCGCGGGGTCGGTCAGCTGCGGGAGGCACGACGGTGACCTGCGAATAAGCAGGTTATGTGGGAAAAGGCGGTCAGCGGACCGGACGGCGTGGCGGAGGGGGCCGCCCGGCCCGCTGGACCTGGGGGGCGGGGTCAGGCCCCGATGTAGTGCATGACGTGCTTGATACGGGTGTAGTCCTCCACGCCGTACATCGACATGTCCTTGCCGTAGCCGGAGTGCTTAAAGCCGCCGTGCGGCATCTCCGACACGAACGGGATGTGGGTGTTGACCCACACGGCGCCGAAGTCCAGGGCCTTGGTCATCCGCATGGCGCGGCCGTGGTCGCGGGTCCACACGCTGGCCGACAGCCCGTACTTGACGTCGTTGGCCCAGGCGATCGCCTGCTGCTCGTCGCTGAAGCGCTGCACGGTGATGACCGGGCCGAAGATCTCGTTCTGCACCATCTCGTCGTCCTGGCGCATGCCGGAGACCACGGTCGGGGCGAAGAAGTAGCCGCGGTCGCCGACGCGCTGCCCGCCGGCCACGACCTCGGCGTGGTCCGGGACGCGGTCCAGGAAGCCCTGGACGCGTTCGAGCTGTCCGGCGCTGTTGACCGGCCCGTAGTCGGCGTCCTCCTCGGTGGGCGGGCCGACCTTGGTGCCGCGCGCGGCCTCGGCGAGGGCGGCGGTGAAGTCGTCGGCGAGGCGGTCGGCGACCAGCACGCGGGTGGCGGCGGTGCAGTCCTGGCCGGCGTTGAAGTAGCCCGCCCCGGCGATGCCGGCGGCGGCGCTCTCGATGTCGGCGTCGTCGAACACCACGACCGGGGCCTTGCCGCCCAGCTCCAGGTGGACGCGCTTGAGGTCGTCGGCGGCGGCCCGCGCGACCTCCATGCCCGCCCGTACCGAACCGGTGATCGACACCATCTGCGGGGTCGGGTGGGTGACCAGGGCGCGGCCGGTGTCGCGGTCGCCGCACACGACGTTGAACACGCCGGGCGGGAAGAACTCGGCGGCGATCTCCGCCAGCAGCAGGGTGCTGGCCGGGGTCGTCTCCGACGGCTTGAGCACGACGGTGTTGCCCGCCGCCAGCGCCGGGCCGAACTTCCACACCGCCATCATCATCGGATAGTTCCACGGCGTGACCTGCGCGCAGACGCCGATCGGCTCCCGCCGGACCGAGGAGGTGTGGTCGGCCATGTACTCGCCGGTGGCCTTGCCCTCCAGGATGCGGCTCGCCCCGGCGAAGAAGCGCAGGTTGTCGACCATGGGAGGGATCTCCTCCTCCATGGTCAGCTGCACCGGCTTGCCGGTGTCGCGGACCTCCGCCGCGACGAGGTCGGCGGCGCGGGCCTCGACCGCGTCGGCGAACTTCAGCATCGCCAGGCTGCGGTCCTTGGGCGTCAGGTCCCGCCAGGCGGGGAACGCCTCGGCCGCCGCCCGGAACGCCGCGTCGACGTCGGCCTCGGCCGAGAGCGGCGCCTCGGCGTAGACCTCGCCGGTGCTGGGGTCCACCACCTCCAGGGTGCGCCCGTCCTTGGTGTCGGTGTACTCGCCGCCGATAAAGTTGCGCAGCCTGGTCCTGCCGTCGCTGGTCACGTCGTTCCCTTCTCGGGGGCATACGCCCGATGTGTCCACTTGGGCACGACCTTGACAGAGGATCGGGCTCATGACAAGGGATTCCGTTGTTACGATCCAATTTCACGACGGATTCCTTGGATCGTCCGCTCATCAGGCCCACTGCCGCAGCAAGGAGACCAGCCATGACGGAGCGCCCCACGGAGGGCTCCCGGGACCGCCGGAACGGGTCTCGCCGCGCCCTCGCGTCCGTCCAGCTCGACGAGACCGCCAAACAGATCATCGAGCAGCTCCAGCAGGACGGACGCCGTTCCTACGCCGCGATCGGCAAGGCCGTCGGCCTGTCGGAGGCGGCGGTGCGGCAACGCGTGCAGAAGCTCCTGGACTCCGGCGTCATGCAGATCGTCGGCGTCACCGACCCCCTGATGCTGGGCTTCTCCCGGCAGATGATGATCGGCCTCAAGTGCGAGGGCGACCTGGAGGCCGTCGCCGACGAGCTGGCCGCGTTCGAGGAGATCGACTATGTGGTGATCACCGCCGGGTCGTTCGACATCCTGGTCGAGCTGGTCTGCGAGGACGACGAGCAGCTGCTGGAGCTGCTGGGCCGCATCCGGCGCGTTCCGGGCGTGGTCTCCACCGAGAGCTTCGTCTACCTGAAGCTGCGCAAGCAGACCTACTCGTGGGGGACCCGCTGACCGTTCGGAACCCCCGCCGCGCGATGTCCGGCCGTCCCGGCCGTCCCACGTCGCGCGGCGGCGACTTCCCGTCCCACGGACGGCCGTCTGGCGGACGATTGGTGCCCCGCGGGCTCATATTCTCCTTCTTATTGGGGATGCCGCATCGGTGCGCACGGGCGTACTTTGAGATGCTGCCAGGAAGGAGACCGACCATGTCTGAGTCGGTGCGCCAGGGCCTTCCCTCCCCCCGATCCGACGAGCTCATCACCTTCCCGACCTCGGCCGAACAGCACCTTGTGATCAGCAAGGCGGCCGAGCTGCTGGGCTGGACGGTGCCTCAGTACGTGCTGTGCGCCGCCCTCGACCGGGCGGAACGGGACCTGTACGAGCACGCCGCCCTCAACGACCCGCCACCCCATCCCGCCGTGCCCGGACCCGACGGACGCGAGGGCGCGGCCGGCCCGCTGACCGCCCTCCTGACCGCGCTGGGAAGCTGACGGCCGGGGAGCCTCACGCGCCGCCCAGCGCCTCGCGCAGCCGGGCGGCGTAGTCGGCTGCCTCCGCATCGGAGTCGTAGCGGTGCCGCGGCCAGAAGAACCCGCGCAGCCCGTCCTTGCGGTTGCGCGGCACGACGTGGACGTGCAGGTGCGGGACGCTCTGGCTGACCCGGTTGTTCATCGCCACGAACGACCCGGCCGCGCCGAGCGTCCCCTCCATCGCCGCCGCCAGCCGCCGCGCGTGCAGGAACAGCGGCCCCACCTGCTCGGGCGGCAGGTCGGGCAGCGTCTCGTGGTGCTCGCGCGGCACCAGCAGGACATGCCCCTTGAACAGCGGGCGGGTGTCGAGGAACGCCAGCGCCTCGGGCTCCTCCAGCACCAGGTGCGCGGGCTGCTCGCCCTTGACGATCCGGCAGAACACGCAGTCGGGGTCGCTCACCCGACGCATTCTCCCCCACCGCCCCGGCAGCCGTCCCCCCGCCGGGCTGATGACCGCTTTACATGATCACCGCTACGGTGCGGTCCCATGCGCCTGGACAGCATCGCGTTCCGGTACCGGCGGCGGTCGCCGTGGATCCTGCGGGACGTCACCCTCGACCTGCCGCCCGGCACGGTCGCCGAGGTGACCGGCCGCAACGGGGCGGGCAAGTCGACGTTGCTGCGGCTGGTCGCCGGGCTGCGCGACCCGCGCCGGGGCACCGTCAGCGGGCGGCCCGAACGCGTCGGGTACGCGCCCGAGCGGTTCCCGGTGGACCAGCCGTTCAGCGTGCGGTCCTACCTGGCGCACATGGCGGCGGTCCACGGCGTCCCCGCGAGCGCCGCCGACCCGTGGATCGAGCGCCTCGCCCTCGGCCGGCTGCTCGACACGCGCCTGCCCGAGCTGTCCAAGGGCAGCGCCCAGAAGGTCGGCCTCGTCCAGGCGCTGCTGCACTCCCCCGGCCTGCTGGTGCTGGACGAGCCGTTCTCCGGGCTCGACGCCCAGATCCGCGACGCGCTGCCCGGCCTGATCTCCGACCTGGCCGGCGACGGCGCCACCGTCGTCGTCAGCGACCACCAGCGCGTCGTGGAGCACCTGCCCGGCGTCCGCCGCGTGCGCGTCGCCGACGGCACCGTCACCGCCGCCGACGACGACACCGGATGGACCGTCCTGGAGGTCGTCGTGCGGACCGACCAGGCCGACGACCTGGAGACCAAGCTGCTCGCCGACGGCCACGAGGTGCGGAGGACCCAGCGATGATCGCCCTGGCGCGGTTCCAGATCGACGGGTACGTGCGCTCGCTGCGCGTCCTGCAACCACTCGTGGTGATCTTCCTGGTGATGGCGCTGGTGCTGTCCCAGTGGCCCAGCGGCGAGACGCCCGAGGACACCGTGGAGGCCGCCACCGGGACGCTCGGCGACGTGCCCGCGTTCCTGTTCTTCGTGTGGGCCTGGACCGCCCGCGCCCTGCTGGACGCCCAGCCCGACGTCCAGCGCGACCTGTCGGCCGTCGCCGCGCGCCGCCGGAACGTCCCGGTGTTCGCCGGGCTGCTGGCCGCCTACACCGTCAACCTCGTCCTCGGCGCCCTGGCCCTGGCCTCCCCGCTGCTGCAGTCCGTCCTGGTCGGCGTGCCCGCCTCGACGATGCTCACCTGCGTGGGGCTGGCGCTGCTGGTCAACGCCGCCGCGACGGCGCTGGGCGCGTGGACGAGCCGCGCCGTCATCCCCGCCCCTGGCACCGCCCTGCTGGCCCTGCTGGGCGCGCTGGTGGCCGCGCTCCTGCTGGGCCTGGGGCCGCTGAACCCGCTGGCGGTGCCGATCCTGGACTGGGTGCGCGCCGCCCACGTTGGCCCGGCCGCGTTCACCGACGCCTACCCCGGTATCGCACTCCACCTGGTCCTGTGGACGGCGGTGGTGGGAGGCGGTTACGCGTTCGTCGCCCGCCGCCGCTGACCTTCGGCGGCCTGGGCGGTGAGGCAGGCGCTGTCCACCGGGGCGTTCTCCTGTACACAGAAGTAGACGCGCCCGGAGCCGCCCCAGTCCCAGCCGAGGCGGTTGTCGGAGTCCAGCTGCAACAGCAGCCGCCATCCGGACTCGGTCGCCTGCGGCCCCTCGGGGTCGCGCGTCAGCACCGGCCAGCCGCCGATCTGGTGCATGGGCGCGTCGTCCGGCCAGGCGTGCTGGGCCCACGCCGCGTGGAGCTGCTCGTAGAGGGGCAGGCATCCGCTGTAGGCCGCCTCCAGCCGCCGCAGCGCGGGCTCCTGCGGCGAGGGCACCGACAGGAACGGCTTCGCGCCGAGCGGGCACGACGGATACGCCGACGCGCCCTCCGGGCGTTCGGCCTCCCGCATCTCACCGGCGAACACCCGGCACCCGGCACCGCCGTAGAACGCCGCCACCCCCTTGTCGGGGAGCCAGGGAACGGCCCCCAGCGCGGCGATCTCCCCGAAGTCCACCGCGCCCAGGAAGTCCAACGGCCGCCCGGCCACAACCGGCCACTCCTCCCCCACGGGCAGCACCGGCGCCCCGCCGAGCCGGACCGTCGCCTCCCCCTCGGCGCCCAGGGCCAGAGCGGGCCGGGCCAGCTCCAGCAGCGCCGCCGTGACCTCGGGGGAAAAGAACACACCGAACAGGGAGTGCAGCCGCTGCCGCTGCGTGTGGAAGTGATCCATGACACATACCGTTCCCCACGCGCCCGGCGCCTACCAGACCGGTATGGGACTCCCTCGGCCGCGGCCTAGCGCCTGTTTCGCAGTGGGCCTCAGCCACGCGCGAGCGCGTTACCTGACCTGCGGGCCCAACGCCGGAGGCGAGGGCCCGCAGGTCAGATCGCGAAGCGATGCCGCGCTCGCCAAGACCTGGTGAGGCGCGAGCCCCCGGGCGAGCGCCGTGGGCCAGGGCTTTGAAACACGGCCTAGCGCCGTTCCAGCGCCACGGCGAGCTGCTCCAGGAACCGGTCGACCTCGCCCTCGTCGTAGGCGGCCCCGAACCGCACCGTCCGGAACGCGCACTCGCGCACGTCCGACGCCGCGACCGGCGCGGCCGGTCCCCGCAGCCCCGCCACGACCCGGTCCAGGAACGCGTCCACGTCCCGCACGTCGTACCCGGTCCGCAGCCCGGCCCGGCCGAACCGCGCGCTCTGGATCCACCCGATCAGCCACTCGGGGTTCGCGCGGGGCCGTCCGGCCCGCCGGGTCCGCGGCCCGGACGCCCGCAGCCGCCGGACGCACTCCATCAGCAGCTCGTCGACGACCCGCCGGTCATAGCCGCGCATCACGATGTCGAGCCGCGTGCCGCGCACCTCGTCGGCGGTGAGCCCGCCGTCCCCGTCGAGCGCCTTCCCGATGCGCTCCAGCAGGGCGTCGACCTGCGCCCGGTCGTACCCGCGCATCACGACGGGCGGCCGCGTCAGCAGCAGCCGCCCACCCGTCTTCACAACCACCCGGCTCCCTTTCGTCACGGCCGCCACCTCGTCCGCGACGTCCAGCCTGACGCCCCGCCCGAGTGCTCCGCAAGGCGCCGGGAGCCCTCCGCTACTCCTTGGTGGCGGCGGCGAGCTGGCCGCAGGCCCCGTCGATCTCCCGGCCGCGCGTGTCGCGGACCGTGACGGGCACGCCGTGCGCCTCCAGGCGGCGGACGAACTCGCGCTCGTCCTCGGGCCGCGAGGCGGTCCACTTCGAACCCGGCGTGGGGTTCAGCGGGATGAGGTTGACGTGGACCCGGTGCCCCTTCAGCCGGCGGCCCAGCAGGTCGGCGCGCCACGCCTGGTCGTTGATGTCCTTGATCAGCGCGTACTCGATGGAGACCCGGCGGCCCGACCGGTCGGCGTAGTGCCAGGCGGCGTCCAGGACCTCCTCGACCTTCCACCGGTTGTTGATCGGCACGAGCTCGTCGCGCAGCTCGTCGTCGGGGGCGTGCAGCGACAGCGCCAGCCGCACCGACATGTCCTCGGCGGCCAGCTTCTCGATCGCCGGGACCAGACCCACCGTCGACACCGTCACCGCGCGCTGCGAGATGCCCAGTCCGGCCGGCGCGGGGTCGGTGATGCGGCGCACCGCTCCGATGACCGCCTTGTAGTTGGCCAGCGGCTCGCCCATGCCCATGAACACGATGTTGGACACCCGGCCCGGCCCGCCCGCGACGCGGCCCGCCGCCATCGCGCGGGCCCCGGCGGCGACCTGCTCGACGATCTCGGCGGTGGACAGGTTGCGGGTCAGCCCGGCCTGGCCGGTCGCGCAGAACGGGCAGTTCATGCCGCATCCGGCCTGCGACGACACGCACATCGTCGCCCGGTCGGGGTAGCGCATCAGCACCGACTCGAACAGCACCCCGTCGAAGGCCTTCCAGACCGTCTTGAGGGTCTTGCCGCCGTCGCACGCCAGCTCCCGGACCGGGGTGAGCAGCTCCGGCAGCAGCTCGGCGGCGAGCCTGTCGCGCAGCGCGGCGGGCAGGTCCGTCATGTCCGCCGGGTCCTTGGTCAGGCGCGCGAAGTAGTGGCGGGACAGCTGGTCGGCGCGGAACGGCTTCTCGCCGAGCGCGGCGACGGCCTCCCGGCGTTCGTCGGTGGTCAGGTCGGCCAGGTGGCGCGGCGGCTTGCCCCGGCGGGGCGCGGCGAAGACCAGCTTCGGCGGGGTCTTCTTCGGCGCGGATCCGGCAGGGGCGGGTTCGGTGGTCGCAGACATCGTTCCTCCAGTGTCGCAAACGCCGTGCCGTGCCCGCGCCATCCCGGCCGGGCCGGACTTGACCCGCCCGTGACCCTCACTTGGCCGGAGAACGCGCGAACGGCCGCGGGACCGGGGTCGCGCGGCCGTCCGGAGGATCCGCCGGTCAGGTGCCGGCCGGGACGAACAGCTCCAGCAGCAGCCACACCACGGGGGCGGTGGCGACCAGCGAGTCCAGCCGGTCCATCACGCCGCCGTGGCCGGGCAGCAGGGTGCCCATGTCCTTGATCGCCAGATCCCGCTTGATCATCGATTCGATCAGGTCGCCGACGATCGCGGTCACCACGACGGCCAGGCCGATCAGCAGACCGTGCCACCAGCGCCCGTCGTCCAGCCGCCACCACAGCAGCCACGCGCCGACGAGCATGCAGGTCAGCGCCGAACCGGCGACGCCCTCCCAGGTCTTCTTCGGGCTGATCGTGGGCGCCATCTTGTGCTTGCCGAGGAACGCCCCGGCGAAGTAGCCGCCGATGTCGCTGGAGACCGTGACCGCGATGAACACCACGATGCGTTCGGCCCCGTCCTCGGGGGCCAGCAGCAGCGCCACCACGCCGCCCATCAGCACCAGGTACCCGGCGACGAACACCCCGGCCGTGGTGTCGCGGACGTAGCCCTCGGCCCCTTCGGGCATCCGCACGACCAGCACCGCCAGCACCGTCAGCGCGACCACCGCCACCAGCGCGATCGGTCCCCACACGTAGGCGGCGACCGGCGCCAGGACCATCCCGACCGCCAGCGGGACGAACGGGGCCTGGATGCCGCGGGTGGCGAACGCCTTGGTCAGCTCCTGCATCCCGAGGAGCAGGAACACCACCATCACCGCCAGGAAGATCTCCCTGACGGTGTAGAGGGACAGCAGCACGAGAGCGCCGAGGGCGACCCCGACGCCGATGGCGATGGGGAGGTTACGGCCCGCCCGGTTCTTGACCGACGGCTTGTCCTCGCCGGTCGGGGAGCCCGCGGGCTCCCCGGATGCGTCGAGTTCCATCAAACCTCGAGCAGTTCGGCCTTCTTGTGCTCAAGCAACTCGTCAACCTGCGCCACGTACCTGTGGGTGGTGTCGTCGAGTTCCTTCTCGGCGCGCCGGACGTCGTCCTCGCCGGCCTCGCCGTCCTTGGCGAGCTTGTCGAGGGTGTCCTTGGCGCGGCGCCGGACGTTCCGGATGGAGATCTTGGCGTCCTCGGCCTTGGTGCCGGCGACCTTGATGAACTCCTTGCGGCGCTCCTCCGACAGGTCGGGGAACACCACGCGGATGACGTTGCCGTCGTTGGTGGGGTTCACGCCCAGGTCGGAGTCGCGGATCGCCTTCTCCACCGCCTGCATCGAGGACTTGTCGAAGACCTGCACGATGACCATGCGGGGCTCGGGCAGCGTGAACGACGCCAGCTGGTTGATCGGCGTCGGCGTGCCGTAGTACTCCGCGGTGATCTTGTTGAACATGGCGGGCGTGACGCGGCCGGCGCGGATGGCCTGGAAGTCCTCCTTGGCGACCGCGACCGCCTTCTCCATCTTCTCCTCGGCCTCGAGGAGGGTCTCGTCGATCACTTCGACTCCCGGTTCATCTGGTCGGCCTGTGTGGCACTGCCGGTCTGGCTCTGTTTCGGTCAGCCGTCAGCCGTCGGCCGGGCTGACCAGAGTGCCGATCTTCTCACCCCGGACGGCCCGGACGATGTTGCCCTGGCCCATCAGGTCGAACACCACGATGGGCAGCGCGTTGTCCATGCAGAGGCTGATGGCCGTGGCGTCCATGACCTTCAGCCCTCGCTGTAGGACTTCACCGTAATCCAAACGGTCGAACTTGACCGCGTCCGAATGCTTGCGGGGGTCGGCGTCGTACACCCCGTCCACCTGAGTGGCCTTCAGCACCGCCTCGGCGCCGATCTCCAGCGCGCGCTGGGCGGCGGTGGTGTCGGTGGAGAAGAACGGCTGGCCCAGGCCCGCGCCGAAGATCACCACGCGGCCCTTCTCCAGGTGGCGCATGGCGCGGCGGGGGATGTAGGGCTCGGCGACCTGGCTCATGGTGATGGCGGTCTGCACGCGGGTGTCCACGCCCAGCTTCTCCAGGAAGTCCTGGAGCGCCAGGCAGTTGATCACCGTGCCGATCATGCCCATGTAGTCGCCGCGGCCGCGGTCCAGGCCACGTTCGGCCAACTGCGCGCCGCGGAACATGTTGCCGCCGCCGCAGACGACGGCGACCTGCACGCCGTCCTTGACGGCCTCGGCGATGGCCTCGGCGACGTGCTGCACGACCTCGGGGTCGATGCCCATCGGGTCGCCGCCCGCGAACGCCTCGCCGGACAGCTTCAGCAGCACGCGCTTCCAGCCGCCCCGGGGGGCGTGCTGGTGCGACGGCCGCCCAGCGGACGACGAGGCCGCCGTCGTGTCAGTGTTCTTGTCTTCCGGCACGTCGGCGGCCTCCTCGTTGCTTCGTGAAAACTCTGTCGGGCTCCTGTCTCCAGGGTCCCTCAGCTCTGGCCCACCTTGAAGCGGGCGAAGCGCACGACCTTCACGCCGTTCTCGTCGAGGAGCTTGGCGATGGTCTTCTTGCCGTCCTTGACGAACGCCTGCTCCAGCAGCACGAAGTCACGCAGGTAGGCGTTGACCCGACCCTCGACGATCTTGGCGATCGCGGCCTCGGGCTTGCCCTCCTCGCGGGTCTTGGTCTCGGCGAGGGCGCGCTCCTTCTCGATCACCTCGGCGGGGATCTCCTCGAAGGTGAGGTACTTGGGGGCCATCGCCGCGACCTGCTGGGCGACGTCCTTGGCGACCTCGGCGTTCTCGGTGTCCAGCTCGACCAGCACGCCGGTGGTCGGCGGCAGGGACGGGTCGGACTTGTGCAGGTAGGAGGCCACGTAGACGCCCTTGAAGTGCGCGAAGCGGCCGATCTCCAGCTTCTCGCCGATCTTGGCGCTGGCCTCCTGGACCAGGAGCTCGACGGACTTGCCGGGCTCGATCTCGGCCTTCAGCAGGTCCGCGGCGCTCTCGACGCCGCTCTTGGCGGCGAACTCGACCAGCCTGTCGGCCAGCGCGATGAACTCGGCGTTCTTGGCGACGAAGTCGGTCTCGCACTTGACTTCCAGCAGGGCGCGGTCGCCGGAGCCGTCGAAGAACTCGGCGACCAGCCCGTTGGCGGCGGTGCGCTCGGCGCGCTTGCCCACGTCCTTGGCGCCCTTGAGGCGCAGGATCTCCACGGCCTTGTCGAAGTCGCCCTCGGCCTCGGTCAGGGCGTTCTTGCAGGCCATCATGCCGGAGCCGGTCAGCTCGCGAAGCCGCTTGACGTCAGCGGCGGTGAAGTCAGCCATCGCTCTCTTCGTCTCTGTGAGTGGTGTGCTCGGTGGATCCGCGACGATCCCCGGTGGCCCGCACGGACGCGGGCCACCGGGGATCGGGGATCAGGCCTGCTCGGCCTCGGTGTTCTCGGTCGCGGCGGCGGCAGCGGGCTCGGCGGCCTGCTCGGCGGCGGGCTCGGCGGCCTGCTCGGTCTCGGCCGGCGCCTCGGCGGGGGCCTCCGCAGGGGTCTCCGCGGGAGCCTCGGCGGGGGCCGCGGCGTCGGGGGACTTGTTCTCGAGCAGCTCGCGCTCCCACTCGGCCAGCGGCTCGGCCGCGGCGGCCTCGGCGGGCTTGTCGTCACCGGCGGCGGCGCCGGAGCGGGCGATCAGGCCGTCGGCGACGGCGTCGGCCACGACGCGGGTCAGCAGGCTGACGGAGCGGATGGCGTCGTCGTTGCCCGGGATCGGGTAGTCGACCTCGTCGGGGTCGCAGTTGGTGTCCAGGATCGCGACGACCGGGATGCCGAGCTTCTTGGCCTCGTTGACCGCGATGTGCTCCTTCTTGGTGTCCACGATCCAGATGGCGCTGGGAACCTTCGCCATGTCGCGGATACCGCCGAGGGTGCGCTCCAGCTTCTCCTTCTCGCGGCGCAGACCGAGAAGCTCCTTCTTGGTCATGCCGGAGCCGGCCACGTCGTCGTAGTTGATCTCCTCCAGCTCCTTGAGCCGGGTGAGGCGCTTGTGGACGGTGGAGAAGTTGGTGAGCATGCCGCCCAGCCAGCGCTGGTTGACGTACGGCATCCCGACGCGGGTCGACTGCTCGGCGATGGCCTCCTGCGCCTGCTTCTTGGTGCCGACGAACAGGATGGTGCCGCCGTGGGCGACCGTGGCCTTGACGAACTCGTAGGCGCGGTCGATGTAGGACAGCGACTGCTGGAGGTCGATGATGTAGATGCCGTTGCGCTCCGTGAAGATGAAGCGCTTCATCTTCGGGTTCCAACGGCGGGTCTGGTGACCGAAGTGGACGCCGCTCTCGAGCAGCTGTCGCATGGTGACGACGGGAGCCATAAGCCCGTGTTCTCCTGTCCGGCCCGCGAGGCGGGCCACGTTCCGGTTGTTTGCCGGCGCTCGGGCGCGGCCCCGCCGTCGCGAGCGACGGACCGAGAGGCCGCGTCCCACCTTGCCCTCCTTGCGGCGGGCCGCTGGGTGGCGGGCGAGCGCGTGAATTCGGCCGCTCAGGCTGAGGACCTGCGCGACCGTTTCCCAAGTCTATTGGATGTTGGCCGCGCACGTGGAATCAACCGGAACCGGCGGGCCGTCGCGTCAGGCGGGTTATCCACAGATGGCGTTCCCCTCTGGTGGCGGGAGTGACTGGGGACGCAGGCTGGGGCCCATGAGCGTGTTCGTGACAGTCCTCATCGGCACCGTCGTCCTCACCCTGCCGCCGCCATCGTCCGAAGGGGAATGGCGGTGGCCGTTAACCCCCGTCCCGGAGGTGCTGCGGGCGTTCTCGCCCCCGCCGGCCCCGTGGCTGGCGGGGCACCGGGGCGTGGACCTGGCGGCGCGGCCGGGCCAGGCGGTCCTGGCGGCGGGGCCCGGCCGCGTCTCCTACGCGGGCCGTCTGGCGGGCCGGGGTGTGGTCGCGATCACCCACGGCGTCCTGCGGACCACCTACCTGCCGGTCCGCCCGTCGGTGAAGCGCGGCAGCATGATCGCGTCGGGCGCGCGCATCGGCGTGGTGGAGGGCACGCCCCGGCATTGCGCGGCCTCCTGCCTGCACTGGGGCCTCCTCGACGCGTCCGGGTACCGGGATCCCCTGGCCCTGGTCCGCCCGCAGGTGCGCCTGCTGCCCCGCTGGCCCGGCTCCCGGGCACGCCCCTCGGCGGAGAAGGCCCCGCCCGAGCCCCCGCTCCGCCTGGGTCTGCGGGACGCGAGCACGGCGACGGGCGGCGCGCTCACCGGCGTTCTCCTGACGTCCGCCCTGGTGTTCGCGCGACGCCGGACCAGACCCGGCCCCCCGCGCCGGCCGCCGACGGGGGTCATCGACCTGGAACGGGAGCGGCGGCTGCGGCGCGCGCGTTGATCACCGGTCCTCGGCCGCGCCCCTGGGGTGCGCCTGGCGGTGGACCTGCTTCAGGCGTTCGGCCGAGACATGCGTGTAGAGCTGGGTGCTCTGCAACGAGGCGTGCCCCAGGATCTCCTGGACGCTGCGCAGGTCGGCGCCGCCCTCCAGCAGATGGGTGGCGGCGCTGTGCCGCAGCCCGTGCGGAGCCAGGTCGGGCACGCCCCCGACCTCGGCGATACGGCTGTGCACGATGCGGCGGGCGCTGTTGGGATGCAGCCGTCCGCCGCGCGCGCCGAGGAAGAGCGCCGCTCCGCTCCGCTCGTTGGCCAGGGCGGGCCGCCCGGCCCGCAGCCAGTCCCCCGCGGCCCGGGCGGCGGGCTCCCCGATCGGCACCACGCGTTCCTTGCCGCCCTTGCCGAGGACACGAACGGTGTTGCGCGCGGTGTCCAGGTCGTCGATGTCCAGCCCGCACAGCTCACTCACCCGTGCCCCGGTCCCGTACAGCACCTCCAGCACAGCCAGGTCACGCAGCCCCAGGGGCCCGCTGACGTCCATCCGGTCCAGCAGCCGCCCGGCGTCGTCCTGGCTGAGCACGGTGGGGAGATCGCGGTTCTGCCGAGGCGTGCCCAGCAGCGGCCCGGGGTCGGAGTCGAGCAGCCCGCGCCGGTGCAGGTAGCCGGTGAAGGCCCGCACCGCCGCGGTCCTCCGCGCCAGGGTGGCCCGCGACCTGCCCAGCGCGTGCTGCCGCGCCAGCCAGGCCCGCAGCACCGTCACGTCCAGCCCCTCGGGGCCGGAGATCCCCACGGCGGCGGCGTAGGAACACAGGTCCCGCAGGTCACCGCGGTAGGCGCGGAGGGTGTGGGGCGAAACACCCCGCTCGGCCCGCAGATGCCGGTCGAACTCCGCCACGGCCTCCTGCAACGCAACGTCACTCACAACCGCCACGCTGCGCCACTCCCGCCCCGAAGACAAGCACCGCACCTCCAAGATCCCGACTTATCCACAGATCGTGATCGGCCGTAGCGGACGGTCACCACCGGCGGTCACCGTCGAACCGGACAGCGAAGGAGAAGCAGATGACCCCCCGACACATCGATCTCGGCCGACGTGGGGAGAGCGCGGCGGCGGCCCACCTCGCCGGCCTCGGCTGGATGATCCTCGACCGCAACTGGCGCTGCCCGGAGGGCGAGCTGGACATCGTCGCCCACGACGGCCGCCAGCACGTGGCCTGCGAGGTGAAGACCCGCGCCTCCACCGCGTTGGGCGAACCGGTGGAGGCGATCACCCCGTCCAAGGCCGCCCGCCTGCGCCGCCTGGCGAACCGCTGGGCCGCCGAGCACCGCGTTCCCGCCGCCCTCGTGCGCGTGGACGTCCTCGGCCTGGTGTCCGACGGCGACGGATTCCTCCTGGACCACCTGCGGGGGGTGTGCTGAATGACGCTCGCCAAGACCCGCTCGGTCGGCCTGGTCGGGGTGGACGGCTACGTCGTGGACGTCGAGGCCGCGATCACCAGCGGCGTTCCCGGCCTGCACCTGGTGGGCCTCCCCGACACCGCCCTCAACGAGTCCCGCGACCGGGTCCGCGCCGCGATCTTCAACTCCGGTGAGGAGTGGCCCAACCGCCACGTCACGATCTCCCTGTTCCCCGCCAGCGTCCCCAAGCGCGGCTCGACCTTCGACATCGCGATCGCGACGGCCATCCTCGCGGCGGCCGAGGCGATCCCGCCCCGTTCCTGCGCGGGCCTGGTCCTGATCGGCGAACTGGGCCTGGACGGCCGCCTGCGCGCGATCCCCGGCGTGCTCCCGGCGGTCCTGGCGGCCGCGAACGCGGGCTGCCGCACCGTGGTCGTCCCCCACCCCAACACCGCCGAGGCCCGCCTGGTCCCCGACATCGAGGTGATCCCGGCCGCGTCCCTGCGCAGCCTGCTGTCCCTCCTGCGAGGCGACCCGCCCCCACCCGAGGACGAGAAGGAGCCCCCGCCCACCGCAGCACCGACACGCCCCCCGGACCGCCGCGACACCCTGGACCTGGCCGACGTCCGAGGCCAGGCGGAGGCCCGCCGGGCCCTGGAGATCAGCGCCGCCGGAGGCCACCACCTCTTCTTCTCGGGTCCGCCGGGGTGCGGGAAGACGATGCTGGCCGAACGCCTGCCCACGCTCATGCCCCCGCTCGCCCCCGAAGCGGCCCTGGAGGTCACCGCGATCCACTCGGTCGCCGGCACCCTGCCGCCCGGCCAACCCCTGATCACCCGTCCCCCGTTCCAGGCCCCGCACCACACCTCGACCCGCGCGTCCATGGTCGGCGGCGGCTCGGGCCGGGTCCTGCAACCCGGCGCGGTCACCCTGGCCCACCGGGGAATCCTGTTCATGGACGAGGCCCCCGAGTTCGACCGGGGCACCCTGGAGGCCCTGCGCCAACCCCTCGAAGAGGGCGAGGTCCGCATCTCCCGGGCCGAGCGGGCCACCAGCTTCCCGGCCCGCTTCACCCTGGTCCTGGCGGCCAACCCCTGTCCCTGCGCCGCCGCGAAACAGATCGACTGCTCCTGCGCCCCGGCGGTCCGCCGCAGATACCTGGAGCGCATCTCGGGCCCCCTCCTGGACCGCATCGACCTGAAACTCGACCTCTCCCCCGCCACTCGGGCCGAGCTCCGCTACGACCTGGAAGTCGCCGAACCCAGCCAGGTCGTGGCCGAACGCGTCCTCCTGGCCCGCGAACGAGCCGTCAAACGCCTGGCCGAGACCCCCTGGCGGGCCAACAGCGAGATCCCCGGCCCCGAACTGCGCCGCCACTTCCTGCCCAGCGCGGAGGCGATGCGCGCCGCCGACGACGCCCTACAGAACGGCACCCTCAGCGTCCGGGGCCTGGACCGCGTCCTGAGAGTCGCCTGGACCCTGGCCGACCTGGCCGAACGAGACACCCCCACCGCCGACGACGTAGGAGGCGCCCTGGCCCTGTGGACCTGCCGAAAGACCTGACTCGAAAACCACCTCCACAACAAGCCCCCAAAGGAGAAGACCCCATGACCAGCAACCCCCAGCCCGAAGCCACCCCAGCCCACCCCCTCTTCCCAGCCCCCAGCCACATCCACGACCACCCCACCCCCCGCGAAAACACCC